>JAYVPO010000161.1:0-16686 GCA_043757325.1 bacterium | reverse complement strand
TTCGGGTAAGAAGACTCGAATGAATTCACTGTTTATTTTTCATTCAAAGGATTTATTTAAATAAGAAGTTTAATTAAAATCACGGCTTGTGTTTTTTTTGCACGGAACTAACGCACAAGTAGAATCTGATTTTTCTTCACGTCGATTTTCTTAATCTTTGCGGTCTTCGACTGGGATTTAATATGAATATCGTAACTTCCGGGAAGGAGCCGAATCCTTGTCACAAAAAACCCTTGAGGCAGCAAAGTCCAAGATCTAGTATCGGCAGTTTCGCTGACGGCAGAATAGACATTTGCCGCAAGACCGGCTAACGGACCGAAATTTTCACGAACCTGCTCAGTTATCTGCCCCTTTATCAATAGCCGCGCTCCACCTTTTAATATCATGCGCCCTCTTTTGTCTTCCATCGTCGCGCGTGCGATCGAATTCATATCTGCTACATTTTGTGCATGAAAATATCTATCGGTACCAACTGTAACCCCGTTTTCACCAACACTTGATCCGCCTCTGATGACCGGCCACGAAAAACGCACAACTTGTCCACCAATGGGAAGGACGATGTTCTCGGCTTCTTTATGGGCAATTTCGCCAACATCATGCAATACGATAACTTCACCGTAGTTTTCGCTTAGATTCAATTCTGCTTTCGCGTCAGCCAAAAATCTCGGGTAGTCTTTTTCTAGTTTTGATAGTTTATCTTTCCGGTCGCGCATTTTAAGGCATCGATAGAGTGCTCGATAAAGTGAACTCGGTATACCCTCGTCGACAAAGCTCGAGAAATTTGTTTTGTACAAATTCAACGCGGCCGAATAATCAATGATTGCGCTGTCGTACTCGTGCTTCATTTCATAAATTATTCCAGCTAAATATCTCGCAAATGCATCTTCGCCATAGCGGTTTTTGCCGTCTTCATATTTGCTATTGATATCATTTAACACCGAATTTATTTTGCGCGCTTCCACACGGGCGGCGTCGTACTGACTGGATGAAATAAATGACAAAGCAAGCATGGTATGAATCGCAACTTTTTCATAGTCTTCGCCCGAGTAATCTGTACTCGAGTCATTGTATAGATAAGACAACACGTTTTTTGAAATGCTCTCCGTGTATAACTCATCAACAATCCGGTCGGCATTTAAAAAATGTTTGCGCGATTCTTCAAGCTGTCCTTTGCGGTCGAGAATCATTCCTTCTTCAAGTTGGCGCAAAAGTCGATTATTACTGCTTTTTAATACAGATGACTCGTGCGCGATATCAAGAGCCTTTTGAAAATCACCACGGTGATAGACGTCTCGCATCTCACGGATTTCGTCCGTATAAGATGCGCAGGACGTCGTAAAAACTAAAAGTAATAATTTTAACATTGCTTAAAACGAACGTTAGAACGAAGAACCGCTTCTTTTGAAACGTTTTTTAATTTCGTGTTTTTCGCTCCACACAATTTCTGTAGTCTCAAGATTTGTAAGCGTCAAAATTGTTTGATAAGTTACAACTTTCAAACCACCTTGTTTAGGTGCAATGCTAGAAATGGCTCCACCAAGCATAAAATCAGCGCCGGTCTGACGGCCTGTTTTCTTGGACGATTCCTTAGCCACCACTCCGCTATTTTGATATTTGACCTCGTCAAGAATTTTCTGTCTTCGGCCTTTATCCACAAAACGCACTTTTCCGGAATTAATAACTTCGTTTTGAATGGCTTCCGTAATAGCTTTCGTGTCGATATGCTCGTCCGTGCGATTTTCAATATCATCAACGATCACCACAGGTCGCTCACCCTTGTGGGCTCCTTTGTGCTCGGCCAACCATGGTTTACCAACCATAGACGTAACAAGAACACCGGCCGTTTTCCGTGCATCGGTCTCATTCCACTTGTCATCTACAATGTCCACTTTTTCTGGGTCATCGTACTCGCCTTGAAAAGAAGGTGAGCAGCCATTTAAAGAAATAAAACCCAAAATTAATAATGATTTTTTCGATGCCAGTATGCGCTTTAACATTTTCTTTCGTTCTCCAGAATTTTTAATCAAATAAAACTTTTAATCGATAGACCCCATAATAACATGTACTATAGAGATGTAAAAAACTTTTATTAATAAAATGATGAGAGAAGGGTAAAAATGAACAAATTGCGCATTTTATTTTTAACGAGTGTAAGTCTTTGTTTTATTTCAGCGGCCCCACCATTAAGCCGCAATATCTTTTTGAACGGTAAAGATGTGTCGACCGTTCGCAATCAAACTTTAAAAAACGTCGATGTACACATCGATGACAAAGGCGATATTGTCATCACGGCGACTCACTATCAGGTGAAAGAACAAGAACATTACCGACCGCTTGGTTCGCCCAAACTCGAAACACCGCCTCATGCAGAGCCCAAAAAAGGGCTAAGGGAAGATTTGAAGTCGGATTTAAAGTCGGATTTAAAAATGGAATCAAAACCGGAAACTTTCAAAACTCCAACTGACGTGAAATCGGAAACACCCGAAAAAAAGTGATCTATGGATATTGCTGATCGTTACAATAAAATCCGCCAAAAAATTTCAGAACTTAGCGAGAAAACAAAAAAACATACAGAATTAATTGTAGTTAGTAAAAATCGTTCGGTTGAATGTATAAAAGTGGTATATGATCTCGGACAAATCTGGTTCGGTGAAAACTACTGTGACGAGCTGATTGAAAAATCTGCAGAAGTTAAAAAGCGCCATTTAGCCATAAAATGGACCTTTATCGGTAATCTGCAGTCTAATAAAATCGCCAAAATCGTAGAACACTCCGACGAAATCCAGTCCGCCTACACGCAAAAACATTTTAAATTTATAAACCGTTATGCCGCTGAATTTAAAAAAATAAACTTCCCGGTTTTTATTTTAGTTAATATTGAAGACGAGCCGCAAAAATCAGGCTGTAAATTCGACGAGGTTAAAAATCTTGCTGACTTTATAGCTGACCAATGCCCGGCCCTGAAACTTGTAGGGTTGATGGCAATTCCACCAGCAAAATACAACGACGACGACTGTACCGAGCCGCCAGAGTCTTATCTGAAACTTCGGGCTGAAGCTAACTACGTCGGAGCAAAAAAGTTATCTCTAGGGATGTCTCAGGATTTAGCCCTCGCAATGACGTCAGGTACGGATTTTGTGCGGGTAGGTACAGAAATATTCGGACCAATTTGAAAAATGCTAATAGATGACGCGTCGAGTCCATGCTGAAGAGGCATTTTCGTGCCAACTTGTCCAAATATTTAGATCTTTGTCGTTGGTCAGAACTGCTTTTAGAAGCGACCCAAAAAAACCATCGTTAGGATTTTCTTTTAATTGTTTTCTGACCAAGTACAAACTTTGATTGTAGGCCATTGAAGCTTCAGATGATGAAAATTGCACAAATGGCTTTTCTAGTTTGTTTAAACTTAAAAAGTCTCCCGGGCTTGCTGAAAATTGAAAACCATCGCAGAAGCTTTTTAGGCATGAAAAATACTGCGCCAGCCCCTCGTTAAGCCAGATGGGCATTTTTAAATTTTTAGGGCGTAAAATATCATCAAAAAAAGCATGTACAAGTTCGTGTTTTAAAGTGACTTTAAGTTTTTCAAGTTCGGTATCTTGGGATTTTTTCGCGGCAGAAAGCGGTACACGAATCCTGCCATCAAACATTCCATCTATCCAACCTGGCTTGTCACCAAGAAGTGCAGAAAAATTCTTCTGGTCGTAAATTACAACCAAAATTGAATTCTGTGATTTTTGCATTTCAAAGGTGGTTTCTAAGTCTGCCAGACTGTTTTCTAGTATCGAAATAATTTGATCAACATAAAAAAATCCGCGAGGAAAACGAATCAGAAAATTCTGAGTGGTTTCCTGTTGGTATACGTTAGGATCTTCTTCCTTTAATTCTTCTTGAATGATTTTAAGTAAATCCTTTGCTTCTTGATCTTTGGGCGCAGTTGTTAAATACGTTTTAAGTTTTCTTTCAGCGTTTAGAAAATCTTTATTTTTAAAAAAGCAAACAGCCTCACCTTTCACTGCATCACTATTTTCCATCTTGATTTGCTCAAAAAAGTGAAACGCTTGGTCGCACTGATTTGCTTTAACAGCCATCCATCCCATAGTGACCAAAACTATGCCGCGCTGCTTTTCGAGCCACAATAAATCTGCGGGCTTCTGAGTCTGCAGATTTGAAATAAGATCCAAAGCATTTTGATACTGTCCAGTATTGTAAAGAGCTTCGACAGAAAGCCTAGGGTCAGGCTGCGGCGAAGGTGCTGCAGTCTTTAATTCAATTGCAGAGCTAGTTGGCAAAGATTTTGACATTCGCTGGTAAAAACCAATGACAATACAAAGCAAAAAAAATATAAATAATTTTCTCGACAATTAAACGAGTTTGGTTAGGAAAAGCTTTTTGTCGTGCAAGGCTTTGACATCAGAAAAACCACCCAAGAATTCCTGTTCCACAAAAATCATGGGAACTGTTCGCCAGCCAGCGTTGTCTTTTGACAGCTTTGCTCTAAGTTCGGGCTTGTCGTCTAGTTTTATTTCATCGAATTTTAGCCCTATCTGCGAAAAGAGTCTTTTTGCCTGATCGCAGTAAGGGCAGTGGGAAGTAGAATAAATCGTCAGCTTTTTAGTTTGCTTAAAATCTTGTGTCATAAACTAAAACCTCTATTGAGTATCTCTAAATTATAGAGGTGATCGGGAACAAATTCAAAATTATTCTGCAAAAATCACAACCAAATCGTAAACCCTAGACCAATATTATTAGTATTTAGGTCGAGAGACTCTAATTCTGTTGCTCCGCCGTTCTTGGTAACATGCTCATTGATAACTTTGGCGTTGGCAAAAAACGAAATCCGACTGTCCATGTAATAGTTGACTCCCAAAGAGTAGTAGTAACCACTGCCGAAAGCGTTGCTACTTGTAAGTTCGTAGGCATAATCATAACGCGAAGCCAAGGCTCCACCGCCAAATTCTAGGTTTGCTAACGGTGCTGTAAATAATAATCTTGCGCCGGCGTGCATTCGACTTCCACTAAGTCGCACAAATTCACTGTCGTTACGTCTTAAATTTAAAAAAGTATGGCCAGCATTGAATTGTACAAATTTTAGGACTTCCATACCTAGGGTTGTGTTAAATCCTGAACCACGCCAAGTTTCTTTTTGATCCGCAGAATTTGTTGCGGAACTATCGACAGCATGGGTTCCCGGTGAAGGGGAATTGTAACGGGCTTTAGCCGGTCCATATTCTGCTTCGACTGAATTCGAAATAAAAACATGATTTACAGAACTGCTTCTCATATCATTAATATAAGAATGCGATACACTTTGCGATCTTGCCGGGCTTGAAAGCATAACCCAAGCGGTTGCAGCGACCATAACTGTGGTGACTTGCTTTTTTGATAATCCAACCTTTAAGAAATTCTGGCTCGTCATAAACCCTCCCTTTTTATTTACCTGTGTTCTTTAAAGGTAAATAAAAGCAAGCCCCATGCCAGCACAGCAAACAATTTAACTAGTTGAAAATATTAGAATTTTTTAAAAGAAACACTGCCTAACAAGTAGACAGCGTTTAAAATTTGCTATATTCCGAGGATGACATGTAATTTTAAACGTCTATTTCGGGCCGGCGACAAGTACCACTACGGTAAATTGAGGAGAACAAGGCGCGATGTGGCTAAAAAAGCGGAGTGTACGCACTGGTACATGAGCATTTTTGAGCCGCAAGCAACGCAGTTATCGTCAATTTAACGAAGTGGTTAAGGCTAGCGTTTGGAGAATTGGAATCGACGTCTTGCCGCAGCCCGTCCATACATTTTTCGTTCTTTTTTGCGCGAATCCCGGGTAATGAGCCCTTCTGCTTTCAATACCTTACGGCGCTCCACATCGATTTCGCAAAGTGCTCGGGTAATGGCATGCCGAATAGCGCCGGCCTGTCCTGATAGCCCGCCACCGTGGACATTTACTTTAATATCATACTGTTCAACAGAATCCGTAAGCACTAACGGTTGGCGAATAACCATCTTTGAGGTTTCGCGAATGTAATATTCGTCAATCGTACGACCATTGATTGAAATGACACCTTTACCACTTTTCATCCAAATTCGCGCAATAGCTGTTTTGCGCTTGCCGACGGCATGGGTATAGAGGTTCTTCTTTGCAACTGGTATTCTTGTAACCATTAGATTCAATTCCTATTTATTAAGTCGAAGTGGCATGACGCCAGGATTTTGCGCTTGTTGCTTATGGTCTGGCCCAGCATAAACATGCAAAGACTTCGCAATTTTTGAGCCTAATTTGCTTTTTGGAAGCATGCCTTTTATCGCAAAAGTTAGTATTCTTTCGGGATGAGATTTCAACAAATCCTGAGCTGGAATGGACTTGATTCCACCTACCCATTTGGTGTGATGGTAGTAGATTTTATCGCGAAGCTTGTTTCCTGTTAAGCGAACCTTTTCGGCATTGACCACTACGACACTGTCACCATTATCAATATGAGGAGAAAAATTCGGCTTGTGCTTTCCTCTTAAAACTCGCGCAATTTCTGTCGCCAATCGCCCAAGAGTCTGGCCGGTAGCATCTACTAAATACGTTTGCCTTACCGAATCGGCAGGCTTCACACTCACAGTCTTCATAAAAACCTTTCAAAAACATCAACGAAATACGTTTCAAGTTTGCAAATATAACTTTAAAAATGCGCCACTGTCAAAAAAAATCCGAAGATATTTCGAAATTCTTCAAAAAGAAATCAATCCAGGCGCCCGAGGGCACGGTATAACGTCGCGAATATTCTGCATACCCGTTAAATACTGAACAATCCGCTCGAAGCCCAACCCAAAACCAGCATGGGGACAAGATCCAAAACGCCTTAAATCTAAATACCATTGCAAATTGTCAAAAGGAATGGACATTTCTTGCATTCTTTTTTCTAGAAATTGAAGCCGATCTTCCCGCTGGCTGCCGCCGATGATTTCGCCAATTCTTGGTGCAAGCACGTCCATGGCGGCGACGGTTCTCTCGTCGTCGTTTTGTCGCATATAAAACGCTTTAATGTTTTTTGGGTAGTTCTTTACAATGGCGGGCCCTTTAAAAACCTCGTCGGTTAAAAATCTTTCATGCTCGGACTGAAGGTCAGATCCCCATTGCACGGGAAATTCAAACTTCTTTTTTGTTTCGACAAGAATTTTCACAGCTTCGGTGTAATCGATTCGCGTAAAAGCTGATTTTGACAACTGAGAAATATCTTCAACTTTGATAGTCTTGTACATGGTTTCTAAAAAAGCCAACTCATCGCCACAGTGTTTTACAACTTCGGCACACAAATATTGAATCAACTCTTCGGCTAAATTCATATTATCGTCTAAATCGGCAAAGGCCATTTCTGGTTCAATCATCCAAAATTCAGCAAGGTGCCGAGTGGTATTGGAATTTTCAGCTCTAAAAGTTGGTCCAAAAGTATAAATATCGCCAAAGGATAAAGCCAAAAATTCGCCTTCAAGTTGGCCGCTTACTGCCAAGTGAGCATGCTGACCAAAAAAATCTTTGGAAAAATCTGGTTTTCCAGAGATCTGGGGAATTTTTCCTAAATCAAATTGTGTGACGGTAAAAATTTCTCCAGCCCCTTCACAATCATTGGCTGTAATAATTGGTGTATGAGCCCACAAAAAGCCCTGAGATTGAAAAAAGCAGTGAACCGCATGGGATAAAACATTGCGAATCCGGAACACCGCATTAAATGTATTGCTGCGGCCACGAATGTGAGCAACATCACGTAAAAACTCAAGCGTATGGCCTTTTTTCTGAAGTGGATATGTCGTAGGATCCGCGCTGCCTATTACCGACAATTCGGCGGCAACCAGTTCTAAAGTCTGGCCTTTGCCTTGGGATTCTTGCACTTTGCCGGTGACTTTGATGCTGGCACCGGTTTGGCAGTCCACAAGTATTGGTAAAAAAACTTCGGTTAATTCCACCACAATTTGCAAATTTTTGTGCGAGGAGCCATCGTTAATAACTAAAAAACTAACGTTCTTGGAATCGCGTTTGGATTTTACCCAACCACATACGGTGGTCACTTTGTCTTGATGCGGCGACGCACTAAATATTTGAGAAATTTTGGTTCTTTTAATCATAAAGGTTTTTCCACAAGTAAATTTTTCCAGTTTTGAAAGGACTTTGCAAACCAATCTGAGGATTTTTTATCGGCATAGTAAACTTCGTTATAAATCAGTAAAACACTTCTCGCAACTCGCAACCAGTTAAATTTTTTGACTTGTTCGTAGCCTTTTTTGATCATCACTTCACGCAGCTTTTCGTTGCACAAAACTTCTTTCAGGGCTTGAGACAAAGCGTTTGAGTCCCTTGGGTCCACCGTAATAGCCGCGTCGGCAACAACTTCAGGAATGGAAGAGGTGTAAGAGGTTACCACCGGAACGCCACTAGCCATGGCTTCTAAAGGTGGCAAGCCAAATCCTTCATACAAACTAGGATACGCAACAACTTTGGCGTGGCGATAAAAGTTTCGCAGCTGGCTATCATCTACAAAACCTTTAAAAATCACATCTTCTTTAAAATCTCTCAGCCGCAGTCTAACTTCGGCGAATAGAGGACTTTCGCCACCAATTAAAATCAACTTAGTTTTTAGCGCAGGATTTTCTCGCCGCAACTGTTCAAAAGCCTCGACGAGAGAGCCAATGTTTTTCCGCGGTTCTAGCGAACCCACATATAAAATATAGTCATCGTGCAAACCCAAAGCGTCACTGGGTGTTGGCGCTACAACTTTTTGTTCAAGAAACTTATCATCTACCGCCCAATAAACCAGACTAACTTTTTCGGCTGGTAAATTAAAAAACTGTAACAGGTCATTGCGAGAATTATTGCTGTTGGTGATTACCCGTGTAGCGCGGCGTGCAAGCCTTGGAATAATAAAATTGTAAAGCGTTCGAAAAGAAAAACTATACCATTGGGGATTTACCACAAAACATAAATCGTGCAGATTAATAATGGATTTACCGCGATATATTAACGGCGCAATATTGGCCGGACTATGCAAGATGTCAACCTTGTACTTTTTGGCAAGTCGCGGCAATGTGAACTGCTCCCAAATATGATTGCGGAAACTTTCAACTTTGCGCAAATGAGATTCGACGATAGTGACATTTGGTTGATTCCATTCTTCCAAACCGGCGCGGGTTCGACCCGTAAAAATAATGTACTCATTTTCACTATCAGAATTGATCAGGGAATTTAGCAAGTTGAACGCAGCTCGTTGCACACCTGTGCGTTTAGCCACTAAAAAACGACCATTTATTCCAATTCTCATATGGGCTTTTCCTGGAGTTTTTGTTTTGACTCGGAACAACTCGACAGGAGTTTTTCTGACGATTTATCTGACGATTTGTCTGGCAAAAAATTTCTTTGCAAAACTTTTTCGTAGGTTTCCAAAGTAACTTTCGCCATTTCCCGCCAGGAAAACTTGGCAATATGAGAGCTGACCTCCGCGGGTAAAGTTTTCGGATTTTCTGAAACCGCTTGTTCTAAGCTTCTTTCTAATATGGCCGCCATATCACGGTAATCAAACGGATTGGTAAAAGATCCAAAACGCCCAACCACTTCGGGCAGACTTGATGACCGAGCTACCACTACTTTTGCGCCACAAGCCAATGCTTCCAGTGGCGGTAAGCCGAAGCCTTCGTAAGTAGACGGGTAAACAAAAAGCCTTGTCATCGAATAAACCGCAGGCAAATGCTCTTCTTCGATAAATCGAGAAAAGTATATTAAATGTTTTTTGCCATAATGATCAGCTAATTTTAGAATTTTAATATCAACGGGGCAGGCTAGTACTAAAGGTGTTTTAATGTTGGAATGACAAAAGGCTCGCACAAGTTGTAACACATTTTTATGCGGCTTATTATTGGATACGCAAAGCAAAAAATCTTCGGGCAAGCCATAACTTTCACGCACAAAGTCTAAATATAATTGATCTCGAACGGGTCGATAATTTTTAGAAACACCGTTATAGGTTACAAAAATCTTTTCAGATTTGAGTTTTAAATTTCTGACAATTTCTTCTTTACTAAAATCACTAACCGTTAAAATAAAACGGCTCCGGCGAATACAACTACGCACAAAAATCTGATAATAAAACTGGTGAAAAAATGTGTAAAATTGCGGTAATACTATATGATTTAAATCGTGAATCGTCATAACCATATCGCACGGACATAATATCGGGGCCACAAAAGAAGGCGCATGAAAAAGATCAATTTTTAGTTTCTTTAAAACCCGTGGCAATTCCCATTGCTCGCGAAAACTAATCCACGGCGACCCAATCAAAACAAGTTTTATGTGGCTGGGCCAGGTGAGATCTAAAAGTGGGCTTTTGGTGTTGATAAGTACAAATAACGTATGGGCGATACCTGTTGCCCGAAGTTCTTCAAGCAGGTGAAACACATAACGGGCAATCCCGTGCATGCTTCCAGGTTTAATCATTCTTGCATCGACTGCAATATTCAAAAGTCCACTCCAAAACCACGTTAATACGTTAACGCTAGCATTTTGGAACGGACTTTCAAATCGCTAAAAGAACTTTAAATCCGAAATATATTGCAGTTTTTAAAACGCAAAACCGAGCTCAAGACCGATTCCCATTTGGGTCATCGCAACACGCTGCAGTTTTTTGCGCTCTTCAGGTGTTGTGCTTGAAAGCTTAAGTTCAGAATTTGCTGAAGACTCCGGATCGAATTCATCTTTTTCGGTGCCTTGGTAATGTTTGAAGCCAAAAAATCCTCCGATCGCGAAAGGCCAATCGTTGGCTACGTAACGGTAGCCAAAGCGCGCATGACCAGTTGGACCAGAAGATGAAATTTTGTGGTTTAAATGTCCCGTTTCGTCAGCCAAAGAATAACGTGTGTCAGATTCTTTTGCTTTGGTTTTCCAAGAGTATTTCTGCTGCTGATAGCCAGCGCCTAAAAGCCAAAAAAATCCGCCGAGTTTTTGTTCTTCGGAGTAGCGAGCAACAGTGGCCACAAATTCTTGGCCTTTTTCTTTCATCAGTGATTCGCCGTATTTTTCCTGATCTTCTTTGGTAGCCATTTCGTCTTTTCCAAGAAACCCATATTCCATTCCAAGCCCGCATTCACGCATCAAATTTGCTTCGCCATGAAAAGACGTTGAGCCAATTCCTGCAACCAAAGTGGTTAAATAATTTTTCCCAACTCCCGAACGCGGGGATTTTGTCGGAGCAGAAAAACTAGATTCGGTATCCATGCTAGGTTTACTTTTGCTGCCTGCAAAAAGATCTTGGGAATTTACAATAAAAAAACTGCTGAATGCCATTGCGAAAGTCCGCTTGAGCATGAGAAACTCTCCCTATGTTAAAAATTACGTGAAGACTATGTTTTAATTGTGCCTCGTGGGAAAAGATTTAAAATAGGAACAATTTGCATTGTACAAGACGCATTTTAAATTTAAGGAGTGGGAATGCTTGTTATCGCACATCGCGGCAATAATAAAGAGGCTTTAGAAAATACCTTTCAAGCCTTTGAAAAGTCAGTGGAATGCGGCGCTGCGCGGATCGAGCTGGATTTGCAACTTTCAAAAGATAAAGAGATTTTTATTTGTCATGACGATGATTTGAGTCGCATTGCATCAAAAAATATTCGTATTTCAGAAAGTTTTGCCAGTGAGATCGGCGAATTAAGTTTATCGAATGGCGAAAAAATTCCTAAACTGAAAGACATGTTTCAAAATTTTCTCCCGCGTATTGAAGTCAATTGCGAAATAAAGGGTAAAAGCCTGGAGCTGACAAAGCTTGCAGCAGAAATGGTTGCGGCCTCGGGATTTCCAGAGAAAGTTATATTTTCCTCGTTTTGTTTTGAACCCATTAATTATTTAAAAGAAGAATTTTCTTTTCTAAAAAGAGCATGCCTCACCGGCGACGACACATTGTGCTGGCCTAATGTATCGAATTCTCATCCGCTAGTTTTTATGACAGAAACCGCTTCGAAAATACTGCACCCCAAGGCGGATACCGTTGATGAAAATCTTATGGAATACGCGCGACTGCATCATTGGCTTGTTTACCCATGGGTGCCCATGGTTGGCGAAGACGAAAACCGCGAGCAATTGTGGACAACGTTGTTATCTCTTGGAGTAGATGGTTTATGCACCAATTCTCCTAGAGAACTGATAGAATGGTTGGATCGAAATAAAAAAGTAACATTGAAAGATATTTATCTATGACGAACAAAAAAGAATTGGGAAATTTTCATTTGGAATACTTTTGGACATCCAGTGCAGGAGATGTCAATGAAATTCGTTATGCTACGGCGTTAGTGCGAGGTCAAACCGCTAGTTCGGTTAAATCTTGGATTTTATTTTTAAATGGCAGGTCCGAATGGATTGAGAAATACACTTATATTGCCCGCGATTTTGAGTTGGGCCCGGACGTTGGATTTTTATTTTTGGATCATCGCGGCCAGGGAGCTTCGACAGGGGTGCGCGGCCACATTGATTCTTATGATACGTATGTGGACGATATCAAAAAGATTGTGGCTAAAATTATCGACGCAAAATCTTATATTTTGGTTGCCCACTCAATGGGCTGTTTAATCGGTGCTTATGCTCTCGGTAAAAATATTTTAAAGCCGCAGAAAGCTGTTTTTTTATCGCCTTTTTTTGGTATTACTGACGACCCGCTGCCAGCAAAACTTGCAACTTACGTAACCGCAACAATTATGGCCTTAAGGCTTGGTTCGAAGCGAGCAATGGGTGGGGCTTTTGAAAAGCATCCCTTTCCTGGAAACCGGTTAACCCATGATCCGGTGAAATACCAACTGTCAAAAGACTCACCTTATAAGCTGCCCCCACCAACCTTTGCGTGGATTGCTGCAACGTTTGCTGCACAAGAGTTTGTGGCAAAGCCAGAATCCATAAAAAATATCACTTGCCCAGTTCTCGTCTTAGCGAGTTCGGATGAAAGATGTGTTAATCCACGCGCTATCGATCGTTGGGTGCAATCCGCCGCAAAAGTTTCTCCCGCTTTAATTTTTTATGTCCGCATTCAAAAAGCTCGGCATGAGCTTTTGTCAGAAGTCCCAGAAGTATACGAGGCGGCTCTTTTGCAAATCAAAAATTTTATTTGAACTTTTGAATGCAATCGTTTCGGTAAAATAATAAAGCCAGTAAACAGTTAAATAAACTGGGCAACAATTCTTCGTATTTGATACACAACAGCAGCCGGAACAGCTTCTATAAATTCTCCGCGTCTTGCCGTTAAATCAAGACTTTTGATTTGCTCGGTCATAACATTTCCAGAAGTTCTCAAACCCTCTGGCAACGCAATGTGAAAGTCGTGTCGAGCAGGTCTTGATGTGATCGGACAGATTACTGTTAGTCCCAACTGGTTGAATTTTAAATCAGAAATGACTAGTGCTGGTCTGCGTTTCTGCTGCTCTCGGCCAGCTTGAGGATCAAAATCAACCATGAAAATGTCACCTCGTTTTGGCGTACGCATGCCTATTCTTCGCTGCCTAAAGAATTGCCCACCGGTTCTTCAGTGAATTTTTTGCCCTTAGGCACAGAACTTACTAAAGATGCTAGTGTCGGAACGCGCCGGGCAATCACGATCATCCCGTTTTCGATTCCTATTTCTATGTCACTTCCGCTTCTTAGTCTAACTTCTCGTAAAACTTCAATAGGAACAATAACTCCTTGACTGTTTCCAATTTTTCTAATTTTTGATTTTAAAATTTGCATAGGTTCTCCACACTCAATTATAACATGTTATAACTAGATAATCATTGAAAATAGTTTATTATAATGTAAACTAATGTTAAACGTTTTAAAATTTAACAAGGAACAACTTATGCATAGGTTAATGGGCGCGATCTTATTTATTGTTGTTCCAAATTATTCCGTACAGGCAATGGGGAGGTGTGATTTACTTTCCACAATCCATAGTTTTTCTGAACCACTTGTCAAAAAAATTGCCGGCGAGAAAGCGGTGGAATTAACCTTATTGGGCACACCGATCGAAATTCTCACTTTATTGCAAACTGAAAATCGCAGACAGATCGAGCTTATTGAACGCGATCCCAAAGCCTACAACGTCGAAGCGCTCAAAGAACAGAATTTAAAATCTGTACAAATTTCAGAAAAATTATTTAACGAAATTCAAAATGGTCGGCGCGGCCTTAAAGTGCAAGAATTTAAATTCAACGGTCGACTGATTGTACGAACATTTCGACAAACGGTTGAAGTCCATCCAGAGTATCGTGACGAAGATGGCGAATGGCCCGCTGCCTATATAGACAACCATTTTGTACGATTTTCTGATTTGCCTACACACGAAGAGCTTGTCACTTTAAACTCTAAAATCGACGATGCGATTAAAAATCTAGCAACAATCAAAGACAATGACCCGAGTGCTTACAAGGTGTTGACTAACGAATTTCGTAACGGCTTATTAGACCGGGTGAAAAACGAAAGAAAAGAAATTCAAGCACGAGAGATTTCGGCAATGCAGGCGCGACTTGCGGATTTTCTCAAAACTCAACAGGAATTACGCGTAGCAGAATTGGATGAGATGAGACGTTTAGAATCAGAAAATAATGCAATTTTAACTGCTGAAAACCAAAGACTAATTGCTTCTGCCAAAGCAATATTAGCCCGCTTTACAGCCGAAAGCAAAAATTCTCTTGTTAGCTTTCTAAGTGCACTCAGACGAACGGAAAAATTAATGGGCAAGCCAATTTCTAAGCAGATATTAGAAAATGAGATTTCAAAGTTAAATGTCACTATCGATGTGTTGGAGCCTAATTTTACAGATTTTGATAGCGGTAACAAAGAGGCTGTTTTATTTGGCTCATCTTCTTCTACCTCGGCTTATGGTGAGTCGAAAATCATTCTGGATAGACTTAAACGCGAGGCAGAAGAAAACTTCAACAGCGCGTACGGTCCGAATGTTTCTCCTCAAATGAAAGAGGTTATAAAAATTCTCGAACAGTATTCCCCGGAAATCGTCGCAAGTGCTTTGCTCGCAATTCCTTGAAGTAAAAGAGCGTTTGTATTTCACATCTTTCTAGCAAATCCCATTCACTCATCGTCTTTTCCTTTTCGGTAAAATTCAAAGAAGAAATATGGAATGATTTTATTTGCATAGAAAATTGGTAAAATTATAGGACGCAACTTATTCCCAAAGCGCCAGTCGTTTTTTTTGCAGTCCCTGCAAAAAACTCCCTGCGCGCTCGGCCATCCGGGCCTCGCGAGCCGCTTTGGGAATAAGTTGCGTCCTATAATTTTCCCAATTTTCTATGCAAATAAAATCATTCAATATTTCTTCTTTGAATTTTACCGAAAAGGAAAAGACGAAGTGTGAATAGGATTTTCTCGGAGGGTGTGAAATACTCTCTCCGCTCTTTTTCACTTCACTCCTCATCACTCTTTTTAACCTCACTCCTCATCACTTCCTTTCGCTCCCTTTCGCTCCCTGTCTCTTCTCTTACTCCCACCCTCCTCCCGGAGGAGGCAAAACGGTCGAAAAGATTTCACGGCTTTGGAATTTCACCTCGTTGGACGGGAATGGGGGCGGGCAGTAGGCGCGAGGGTTCCTGGGCGGAGCGAAGAACGTAACGGAAAGGTCATTTTCAACTTCCAACTCCGCCAAGGGATGAGTGAGCCTGGGATCCGCGCCGTAGCGCCGGCCGCCCCAATTCCCTTTCCAGCGCAATTGAAATTCCGAAATCGTGAAATCTGGAGACCCCGTCACCGTAGATTTGCAATTAAAAATATCGGCTAGTGTGCCGAAATTAAGTTGACTCTGTCAACTTGTGCCCCACTCAAAGAAATCAAGGCCTTTGCAAAAACTAATTTATCTCCGCATGCTGGGGAAACTTCTGGGATATAAAAATGATTTTCGTGGCTGGTTAAGACAGAATTTAAATCGAGCTCTGCAGAATGCGACTTCTGCAGCATTAGAATATTCTGCATGGATTCATTCTGCTTACTTTCATCCGAAAACATCACAAGAGTCGTTGTCTTATTTTCAGCATCTGAAAACTCAAAACGCCATTCTGCGGCATAAGGCACACCATCTACTAAATTTACACTTGGAGCCAAAAGAATTGCACCTGTTAAAGTTTTACCTTCAAAATTGGAATGAGCTTTTTCGACGCTAAATTTTTTTTCGATAACAGGGCCTTTTTTTTCTGCGGAAATAAGCGAAAACTTATCCGGATGAAAATCTCTTTTTAAATTTAATTCAGCGAATTTTTCAATATTTGTCATTTCGGGTAGTGAGCACACCTCAGCCACTGGTGACTCAGTCTTTAAACTAGCATGTGCTTCGTTTTCTAAACTGTAGTTTGCAGGTAATTTTCTGTGAGGGAAAACTAACAATGTCAGAAAAAAAATAACCGAAGCTCCTAAAATTCCTGTCGTCCAAGCAATAAATTGCAGTGGCTCTTTTCTGCGCTGATTAAAATTATGCATTTGTTAGAGGTCCTTTTTTGAAGGGTTTTTAAGCCACTTGAAGACAATCGGCATAACTTTGGTAGACATAAACTAAAAATCAGAAAAGCTCGTAACATCAATAGGTTAAAGATGATCATTGTAACATCTCAATAACCTCCGGTAGGCTAACCTGAGATCAGCTGAGTGATTTGAGATTTTGTAGATTTAATTTATAGAAACCTTAAGCAGCTAAAGTT
>JAYVPO010000160.1:0-4414 GCA_043757325.1 bacterium | reverse complement strand
ATTTTTTGTTGTTATTTTGATGTTTTTTTAAATAAGCACGTGTCTCACTAGAAGCGAATGTCCTGGTGTTTTGCAGTTTTGAATATTTTGACCGTGGCTCTGTCTCACATCGCGAAATTTCAAATATTTAATTAGTGGACGGGTGACTGTTCAATATGCTCGTCGAATTCTAAACGTCGCACTCTGAATCGCGGCGGTAACCGAGACGGCGGGCTATCTTCAAGAAGCACACGCCTCAGATATATTGAAATGGAGTCAGTGTTGATTACAGCGGCCATCGCTTTTGAATTTCGACATGAAACTGGATCATTTTCAAGTTACAGTGCCGTCACCTGATTCCTCACTGCTATTTGTCGGATCACGTGTGCAAGGTTAGTTGTTAATTTAAAGTCTCAATAGGAACGAAGTAATTATGAAAACCCCTTAGGTTATATATTCTGCATTTAAAAAATTTGCGCCAGCCGCAGGTTGGGGTATTGTTGTCCCGATTACCGCATTAACTGTTCGGTTTGACGCAGCTCCACGAGAGCGAATAGACTCCTCTTGCATACTTAAAATCATGAAGAATAATCTTCACGAGGGCTTATCATTTGAAAAAACCTTTTCTTCAAATTATGAACCGGAGGCGACCGTGGAATGGACTCGGATCAATGAAAACGTGGAGGTTAATCAGGTTGATTGGAATCTGCAAGTACGTTCTCGATGGAACAAACCAATAATAAGTTTTGGAAGACGTTCTCCCATTCCAGGGTGCGACATATGTATTTAAACGTACGAATCAAGATTTCCCTTGCAACCTGGCCAGATGTTTAGCATACAAGCTTTAATCTAGCCCGATTGGAGGACGTAATGGAGCTCTGGGCGGTGTAATCGTTGAGAGCAAATCAAAACAAGTAATCTAAAAGCCTGACCAAGCGCTGGTGATTAAATTTTGTTAAAAATATTACTTGGCTTGTGGGAAAACTCTGTTTCGTTTGATCTGTGAGTAAAATTTTTTGCACTGGTTTTATATTGCGGGCGATTAAAGTACGTGCGAGGGTGGCTCGTGTCGAGTTGAATCGAGGTAGTTATTGTTAGTCAAAATATCTTAAGACTCCAGATTCATCGCTTGTGCAAAATAAAAAAAGTTCTTGATTTGTCATTTCTGCATGAAATGATAAAAAAATATCCCGTAAAAAATATCCGAAACCAAAAATTATTTTAAACGATCCAAAAGCAAATTTTCTGCATTTAATTTATGGTTCGACACATTTCAAAGAAGCTTCTATTGCGATAGGTTTGCCGTCATAATACCGCAAATAAGAATCACGTTTGTCAGTTTTCTTAGCGACCGCCGAAACATTCACTGAAAATCGAAATTGCTGCGCTGCAGAAGCAATTCCTGCTTGAAAATTTAAAAGTTTCTCTCCTTTACTGCCCATAGGAAATGTTACCGAGGCCGTTTTGCTCGTGAGCACAACTTGAGACTTACCATCAGTAGCCATGGTGTAAGCTGGACCTTCGTAAACTAGACGGTAGTTAGGTTCTTCCTCATGATTAAAATAAACCGCTACCAATACTGGGTCTACAATTTTTTTTCCCTGGTCATGACCTACGTCAAAAGTCACAGACTTGCATGAAAGAATCTGTTTTTCCTCAGCTTGGGCTTGAGCAATAGTCACGCATATTAAAGTTAGCATTAGCTTTTTCAATTTCGGCCCCTAGTTATAGTTCTGATTATTTTTTGATATATCTCAAACATTAAGCTAATAAAGTTGGTCTCGTTTTGCAACTTCTAATTTAAAACCGGATGTAATTTTTTGCGCGGGTAAAAACTCGTTCAGATAACACCGATGTAATTTCCTACAATTCGCAATCAGTTCATTGCATTGCAAATTCAACTTTCCGGTAATTTAATTTCAGAAATACCTAATAGGAATAGAATTTAGTGGCGCTAGTTATTTTAGATGACAAAATAAATTGGGAAATAATAGCGCTATCAGTAAAATTTCTGGATGATTGATTTGGAAATCGTATGCAGCAAGATCATCAAATTAAGCGTTTGTTTTATTGTTATAAAAACCAAAACTCGAAATCTATTGTTGTCGAAATAAGCATTCAAAAGAACAGCTTTGCCAAAACTAACCCAGGTCACGCCGTGGGATGAAAAATTTTGCAATGATACTGGAAGATTTGCGCAAATCGACGTTTTTAAATTTCTTGAAGACAACTAAAAAAATAGAAATCAAAAGTTTAAGTATCAAACGGCATGATCTTCGCGGTGAATGGAGTTATACAGCAGTATAGCTAATAAAAAAGTTCCAAAAGTTAATTTTTTTGCAGTCGTCACTTTATACCGTTAGTATTTTTTTTCTGGCCTTAAAAATTCCCGCGCTTGGGCTAAAGGGAGATTTTTAAAGACCATGAAAAAAATATGCAAAGTAAAACGATATGTTTACAACCTAAAGATCGTAGTCGACCTTCCAAAGGTTTCGATTTTTAAATCAATATTCTTTTTTATATCGGCACTTATTTGGGTATTACAGATCATATTTAAAAACTGGCCCAGTTAATGGGTCATTAACATTTTTTCTGCAATTGTCTTCACCTGGTCCTCTAGAAGCGGCTTGATACCAAATAGATTGGCTCCGACCTGACTCGCCAACTCCGCGTTGTCCTTTTCAATCCCACTTGTGTGGACGTAGATAAAGCTTTGAACACCTTTTTTTCTCAGGTTTTCGGTTAGTTCAAATCCGTCGAGACTGTCTTTTCCCATCTTAATATCGGTGATAATTAGATCAAACTGCGCTTTCGTGGCCAGAGCCACCGCTTCCTTAGATTTGCCACACGTAATGACCTTTATATGAGGATTAAATTCTTTAAGTGTTTTTTTTGCTAAATAGAGATCAAACTCTTGATCGTCTACTACCAAAACAGTCAGCGGATCAGATAAATTTCGAGACGCGCTTGGCTTTTCAAACAGTAATTCTTTCTCGGGCGTAGTTAGCGCGCGCTTAAGAGGCATTTCGAAGATAAATTCGGTTCCATATTCTTGAGAGGATTCTACCCAAATATGCCCGTGGTGTGTTCTTAAAATCTGCTGGACAATGGCAAGCCCCAACCCGGAGCCTCGAGACTTTCCTGCAGTATAAAAAAGTTGAAAAACTTTTGATCGTTCTTCTTCACTGATATAGGAACCTGAATTTCCCACAAGAAGTTTGAGACAATCGCCATGATGTTTTGGTAATTGCAATGCTTTGATCCAGATTTTGCTCCCATCGGGACTGGCCTCGATGGCATTGCTAAGTAAATTAGATAATGCTCTTTTAAAACTGCAAATATCAACCTCGACTTGTAGATCCAAGGAAGCATCGACCAGTAAGTCATAAGCCCTGTGTTCAAAGATAAGCTTCGTTTCAAAAACGACTTCATCGATAATTTCTTTAATTGACCCAAGTGTAAAATTCGTACAAGAAGCTTGTTTTAACAGCGTAAGCTCTTTAAAAAGATGATTCATCTGATCGCAAGCTTTTTTAACATTTAGTTTGGATTCTACCGCAAACGTTTTAATTGCTTCCGGGTCTTTTATCACTTCAAGCCCGCATAATACCGCATGAACAAGGGTCATGGGTTTTTTTATGTCGTGGGCCAACATCTGGGCGGTTTGGGCAGCACTGGTCATCTTTTGCACTTCAACCCGTTCATCTTCAAAGCGTCTTTTATCGGAACAGATCTTTTTAAGTTTTTCTTCAATGTGTAAAATTTCTTGGTAAGGGATATTTTCATTTGAAATGATGTCGAAATCTTCTTTTTCCAAACTATCGATAATTTTTTGCATCGGCTGAAGGATAAGAGTAGTCGGAATTTTTTTTGCCAACGGTAGCAGAGCAAGCGCAATGGTTAAAAAAATAAATAGCATTAAAAATAATTTACTTAAAAGAATGTCTAGAATTTCAGGCTGGCTTAAAAAATGCGAACTAAAAATCAACGCTCCGTAAACAGGGCCATTCAGTAGTTGTAAAGGGTAAACAAATTCAACGTTAAATAGCCCGCGGTAAATAAATTTTTGTGTTGATTCCTTATAATTTCTGTCCCAAGTAACTATCCAACTTTCTTCTTTTTTGTTTTGAACTTCGAGTATATTTGCAATGATCGACTCGCGGCCTACCATTATCTCGCTCATGACGAGACTTTGAAGATTGCCTGCTTCCAGCTTTATTTTTTGTTTAAACTGTTTTAGCGATACCGCTACTTCCATGGTAGTCATGACGGAAGCTGCTAAAAAAATGACTGCAAACACGAATAAAATTCTATGCCGGAATTGTTTGTCAACAAGGCCACTTAAAGAAGGAATATTTTGTTTTTGTGACTTCATTTTAATAAGCTCTTGTAAAACCGCCGTCACATAAAATATTTAGCCCGGTCATATGATCGC
>JAYVPO010000159.1:0-4444 GCA_043757325.1 bacterium | reverse complement strand
AAATTACCAAGGTTTTTTAAAACCTCTTCTTTTTTTTCAATGGCCATATATCAAACCTATTATTTTGAACTAACACTATCGACAAATTTATACTCAACCAAATGCTGAACTTTGTTAATCATTCCCCGAATGCAATTGTTGTCTTTCTGCACTTTGGCAGATCTAATTCCACGCAAACCAAGACTTTTGACAATTTTACACATGCTTTCGGACTGGCCGATACAACTTCGAATTTGGGTAACTTGAATAAATTTCATAAACAACTTTCTTTATTTCAATTATTTTTACTGATGCAACGCCTGGTATTCTTCCGGATAAAGCAGTTGATTTAAACCATTTACCGTCGCACGTACCACACTATGGTAATTTTTTGTGCCATGCACTTTACACACGATGTCAGAAATTCCAGCCATCTCCACAAGAAGACGAACAGCACCCCCAGCAACAATTCCAGCGCCCTTTTTTGCAGGGTACATCAGAACTTTAGCGGCGCCATATTTACCGACGACTTCAAACGGGATAGTCCCTTCATGAATCTTTACAGTCATCATGTTTTTCTTAGCCTGATCAGAGCCCTTTTTGATGGCATCGGGCACCTCGCCAGCTTTTCCTAAGCCAAAACCAACTTTAGATTTGCCGTCTCCAACAATCACAAGTGCGCTAAAGCTAAACCTTCGTCCACCTTTAACAACTTTGGCAACTCGAGCGATATGAACCACTCGATCTTGCATAGCATTTTCATCTCTTTGTTCTTTCGCCACTTAAATAAATCTCCGTGTGAATCAAATATTAACCTAGAAGTCGAGACCACCTTCACGAGCCCCGTCAGCAAACGCTTTTACGCGACCGTGATAGCTGTAGCCGTTTTTATCAAATACAACTTTCGTTACACCCAAACCTTTGCAAGCTACGGCTAACTTTTTTCCTAAATCTGTACAAACAGCAATTCCCGCACGAGCTTTTTGTTTGTCACCCTTTGAAAAACTACTTACGGTTGTCAGGGTTTTGCCTTTGGAATCATCAATAACCTGAGCGAACATATGAACCGAAGAACGAGTCAACGTAATTCTAGGTCTGGATTCAGTCCCTGCAACCTTGGCTCGAACCCGGGTTTTTCTCTTGTTGCGTAATTGAGTTTTTAAAGTAATGTTTTTCATAATATTTCCCCATCTAACAAGTCATTTTATCCTACTTGTTATTTTGCCTTTCCAGCTGCCTTACCAACTTTAGTTACAATAATTTCATCGGAATACCGTATCCCTTTTCCGTGATAGGGCTCTGGTGGTCTAAACCCACGTAATTCTGCGGCGACTTGACCCACTAGTTCTTTTTCAGCTCCAGAAACAATCAACGTCGTAAGCTTATCTACTTTAACTTCGATTCCAGGTGGTGGAACAAAATCAACAGGGTGACTTAATCCAAGACCAAGTTGTACACCTTTGCCACTTGCGGTTGCTCTGTAACCTACCCCGACAAGAGTTAAAGATTTGGTATAACCAACCGAAACACCATGGACCATGTTCGCTACCAAAGTTCGAGTCAGTCCATGAAATTTGCCGTAGACTTTTGGGTTAAAGCCTTCTCCAAAAGACACAGTTACTTCGCTTGCTTTTTGAACCACGTTTTGTGATTCGTGTACCGCCCGAGATAAAGTTCCTTTTGGTCCTACAACTTTAACTAAAGACTTACTAAAGTTGACAGTTACGCCACTTGGAAGTTGAATGATTTTTTTACCAATTCGAGACATATAAAGATTTCTCACTCCAGCTACAAAACGTTAATTAATAAACCGTACACAAAAGTTCGCCACCGACTTTTTTGTCTCGCGCCGCGCGATCGGACACAATACCACTTGAGGTCGAAAGAATCGCCAATCCAAAACCACTTCGCACTTTAGGCAGCTTTTCATGCCCAACGTAAACTCTTTTCGATGGAGTACTGATTCGGTCGATGCCTTTAATCACACCTTTGCCAAGGCTATCGTATTTCAACGCGATTTTTAATAATCCCTGTTTGTTGTCCCGAATACACTTGTAATTTTTAACAAATCCTTCTTCACGCAAAATATGGGTGATAGAAATCTTAACTCTCGACGCAGGAACTGTAAGAACTTCGATTCCCACTCTCTGAGCATTTCGAATTCGAGTTAACAAATCGGCAATTGGATCATTTACATTCATTTATAAAACCTCTTTTTTACCAGGACGCTTTACGCACGCCAGGTAGCAAACCATTTAAAGCCATATGACGAAAACATATCCGACAAATTCCAAACTTTTTATATACAGCTTTAGGCCGTCCGCAAGTACTGCAACGAGTATACCCACGTGTTGAAAACTTTGGAGTTTTTTCACACTTTTTAATGAGAGCAAGCTTAGCCATTAATATTCCTTATTTCCTAACGTTTCTATTTCCTAGTGTTTCTACTTTCTAGCGTTTCTACTTCCTAAAGGGGAAATTAAATTTTTCCAAGAGTGCTCTAGACTTCACGTCGTCTTTTGCATTTGTTGCAATCGTGATACCAATTCCACGAATTTTGCTCACCTTGTCGAAGTCGATCTCAGGGAAAATAATTTGCTCTTTGATTCCTACAGAATAATTGCCCCGGCCGTCAAAAGCTTTTGGCGAAAATCCTTTAAAATCCCGAATTCGAGGCACCGCCACGTTAATAAAACGGTCCAGAAATTCATACATTTTTTGACGTCGTAAAGTTACACAGCAACCAATTGGGGCACCTTCGCGAACCTTGAAAGTTGCAATACTCTTCTTAGCGCGTGTCATAATGGGCTTTTGACCTGTAATAGCTGTTAGCTCATTGACTGCGGCTTCAAGGGCTTTAATATTCTGAGTGGCCTCACCAACACCAATGTTAACAACAATTTTTGTTAACTTTGGAACTTCCATGATATTGCTTAGCGCAAGATCCGTTTTTATGGCCCCAGCAGATTCCTTCGCTACAGCCTGGAGTCGGGGTACGTTTTTTTGAATTGTTTTTTTCATTCTGAAAGCTCTTTTTCTTTACTATACGTTTTCGTTTTTAAATAACTTCTGGTGCGAGAGATGCAATCCGTCCAAAACCACACTGTCTAACTTCTCTAGCTACAGGTCCAAAAATCCGCGTCCCAACTGGTTCGTTATCTTTACCTTTAATCAAAACGGCTGCGTTTTCGTCAAAACGTATGGTACTCCCGTCTTTTCTTTTCACTTCTTTTTTGGTTCTGACAACCACGGCGCGATGAACCGATCCTTTTGCAATCTTACTATTTGGAACAGCTTCCTTTATCGAAACAACAATTATCTCACCCACAGACGCGTACTTTTTTTTGCTACCGCCGATGACTTTAAAGCACTTTAGTTTTTTGGCCCCAGAGTTGTCTCCACTCTGTAAAACCGTTTCCATTTGTATCATCTGTCACACTTTCCAATTAAAATCAATTTACTTAACAACTATCGAATCGAGCTCAAACCGCTTGTTTGCACTGTGAGGCCTTGAAGATCTAAGATAAACATTATCTCCAACCTTTGTCTCATTTCTTTCATCGTGAAACATAATCCTGGTTCTCTTCTTCTGGTACTTTTTATAAACAGGATGCTGCACGATTGTTGTGTAAACGCCCACTCGAGTTTTATCCGATGACTCACTCACAACAGAACAAAGCAGGACTTTTTTCTTTGCTACATTTTGTACTTCTGTCATAACCAGTTAGCCTTTCACTTTAGTTTTTACAGTAGGGGTCTTCACCGCTACTGTTCTTGCCGATGCATTGATCAAGCTATGAAGTTTGGTCTCAACTCGAGCCACGGCCTTTTTTAAACTCCGCTTCGCTGTCAGTCCATTTTTTTGTTCTGCCACCAAGTCAAACTTTAAACTCTTCAGTTTGTAATCCAACTGATTCCGCAAATCACGCAGCTGTTTAGCGTCGAGTTTTGCACAGTCTTTATAAGCTAATTTTTCTAATTCCATAATTTCAACCCCAAAGATCTTTCGATCGTGAAAGCAATTTTGTTTTAATAGGAAGCTTTGCCGCAGCGAGGGTCAAAGCTTTATTGGCTGTTTCAAAATCCACACTAGCCATTTCATACAGAATTCGGCCAGGTCTGACAACAGCAACATAATATTCAACCCCGCCTTTGCCGCTACCCATCCGGGTTTCGGCTGGCTTTTTGGTAATTGGCTTGTCAGGAAAAATCTTAATCAAGACTTCTCCACCGCGTTTAATATGTCGAGTCATCGCAACTCGGGCCGCCTCAATTTGGCGCGAAGTAATTTTCCCGTGCTCCAGTGCAACCAATCCATAATCGCCTTTAGATAGTTGGAAACCCGCACGTGCCTTACCTTTAACACTTCCTTTATGAAGTTTTCTGTATTTTAATCTTTTAGGAGAAAGCATCTTTTACCTCGAATCTATGTGAAAACTTTTTAAATGATTTAAAGAACATCACC
>JAYVPO010000158.1:0-4473 GCA_043757325.1 bacterium | reverse complement strand
CAAGGTCTGCAAAATATCTCACACAAGAAAATGCAAGAGTGGGTGAAAAATAATGTACCAGAAACGCTGCGTATTCAAAAAATTAAAAATACCAAATTTTTAAATCAGATGAAAAACCAAGGTCCAATTCCCGGGAAAGCCGCTTAGCGATGAAGTAACAGATTTCATCACCCTAGAGTGCCCCACGTCAAAGTTTCTTCTAGATCAAATTTATCGGCTAATTCTATAAATGTAAGCGGAAAGCAGTAATTAATAAATGCTCGACCTGCAAGCATATTGGCGCCCGAAACTTTTAGCTTTCTAGCACTTGAACCGGTTAGGGCGAATTTTCCAAGACTGTGCTCAATACATCTGTGTACTACATCGAGTAGTTTCGGAATTTTTTGAACTTCATCAATAATGATCCAACGATTTCTACTGGAAGACTTTTCTGCCGACAGAATTTCAAACAATAAGTCTGGATTTCGCGCAAATTTTTCTTCGTCATCTGCGCGTAATAAATCTATCCAAAGACATGGAGACTTATCAGAAAAAAAGTCGTTTAAGAACGTTGTCTTGCCGGTACCACGGGCACCAAACAAAAAGAAACTATCAGATAATATTGGAGAAATTGATCTTTGGAACATACTCCGTAATTGTACGCCAAAAACGGAGTATGGTCTAGTTTCTTAGACCTATCAAACTAAATCCAGCTCTTCACCTTCAAATTTCACGGCCTTGCAAACAGAAGTAATGCGCTCGTCATCATCAAGATTGATCAGACGCACACCCTGAGTGAGACGTCCGATAACTCCCAATTCACTTACGTTAAACCGCATGATTTTTCCGCTTGAGGTCATTATCATAATATCTTCGTCATTAGATACTTGTAATATTGTCACAACCGAACCATTTCTTTCGGAAACTTTGATCGTATAAATGCCTTTTCCGCCACGAGTTTGAGTACGGTATTCGTCGAGAGGACTTCTTTTGCCAAAGCCATTTTCGCAAACCGATAGAATCGTCGACTCAGCCCTGATCACTTCCATGCCAATGACTTGATCCGCATCTTCGAAGCGAATTCCCGTTACCCCGCGTGCACTTCGGCCCATAGGACGGCATTCATCTTCATTAAATCGAATGGATTTGCCAAGTTTTGTGGCGAGAATAATATCGTTTTTGCCGTCTGTGATGCTGCAGTCGATAAGATCATCGCCATCGTCAAGTTTCAGGCCAATAATTCCCGTCGTTCTAATATCAGAATAGTGCATCATTTCCGTTTTTTTAATGTAGCCATTCTTGGTTACAGAAACTATGTAGCTGCCTTCAGCGAAAGTTTTCACCGGCAAAGTTGAAACGATGCGCTCGTTTTCGGTTAACTTTAACAAACCCGCAAAGTGTTTTCCCTTGCCTCGAAGTGCGGCTTCTGGAACCTGATAAACTTTAATATCGTAAACTTTTCCAATATTGGAAAAGCACAAAAGAGATTGATGGTTTGATGTAATAAAAAGCGCTTTTACCAAATCTTCTTCTTTGGTTAGCATCCCACTTTTACCTTTGCCACCACGTTTCTGAGCTCTAATTTGGGTAATAGGCGTTCTTTTAATGTAGCCTGCATGGGTGATAGTCACCGCTACGTCTTCGTCTGCCACAAGACTTTCCATGGTAAATTCATCACCTTCGGCTGCGTGAATCTCTGTTCTTCGAGCATCGCCAAATTTTTCTTTGACCACAATAAGCTCGTCTTTAATAATTTGAGTAACTCGTTCTGGAGTATCCAGAATATCTTGTAAGTTTGCGATCAGTGCCATCACCTCTTTAAATTCTAGAATGATTTTTTCGCGCTCAAGACCGGTTAATTTTGCCAGCCTCATATCTAAGGTGCCTTTGGCCTGAATATCTGACAGACCAAATTTTGCAACCAGTCCGGCATGGGCTTCATCCGTAGAAGCTGATCCACGAATAAGACTCACCACGGCATCGATATTTTCTACAGCTATTCTTAAGCCGTCTAAAATATGCCCGCG
The DNA here is from genome assembly GCA_043757325.1 of bacterium. Taxonomy (GTDB): domain Bacteria; phylum Bdellovibrionota_B; class Oligoflexia; order Oligoflexales; family RGVZ01; genus JAYVPO01. The sequence goes on along the minus strand of JAYVPO010000158.1, from coordinate 2,467 downwards.
TTCTTCCGCTTGACGCAATTCAAAAGCAGTTCTTCGAATGACAACTTCTCTTCTATGCGAGTAAAAACATTCAAGAATTTGCTTTAAATTAAGAACCTTTGGAATTCCATTAACCAAAGCAACCGTATTGACCCCAAAACTTGTTTGCAAGGCAGTCTGCTTGTAAAGATTATTTAATAGAACTTCGGCCATCTCGCCGCGCTTAACTTCCACAACAATACGAATGTCATTCTCGGCAGATTCATCACGGAGATCAGAAATTCCTTCGATTTTTTTGTCGCGAACAAGCTCCGCAATCCGCTCAATAAGGCGTGCTTTATTAACTTGAAACGGCAACTCGGTTACAATAATTCGCTCGCGGCCATTTGATTTAGGGATTTCTTCAATATGAGTTTTTGACCGCATCATAATAGATCCGCGGCCGGTTAAAAAAGCTTCTCTAATGCCAGCTATGCCGATAATTTGGCCGCGCGTTGGAAAATCCGGACCTTTAACAAAAGTCATTAAATCTTCAATGCGCGCTTGCGGATTTTCGATCAAGTGAAATAGTGCGTCCAAAACTTCGCTTAAATTATGCGGCGGAATATTCGTTGCCATTCCTACAGCAATTCCTGAAGCACCGTTAATAAGTAATTGCGGCACGCGGGTTGGAAGTACGAGTGGCTCCATTTCTTTATTGTCGTAGTTTGGACCGAAATTTACCGTCTCCTTATCGATGTCAGACAGGATGCTTTCGGCAATTTCTTCCAAGCGGCATTCGGTATACCGCATTGCAGCTGCAGAATCTCCATCGATCGATCCAAAGTTTCCCTGACCGTCGATTAACGGGTAGCGCAGCGCAAAATCTTGCGCCAACCGCACCATAGCTTCATAAACCGGAGCATCGCCGTGCGGATGATACCGACCGATAACATCTCCAACAACCCGCGCCGATTTCAAATAAGGCCGATTGTGAAAGTTTTTGAGGCCATACATCGCAAATAGAATTCTACGGTGCACAGGCTTCATTCCGTCTCTTACGTCAGGCAGTGCGCGCGACACAATAACCGACATGGAATAATCTAGAAACGACGTGCGCATTTCGTCTTCGATGTTAATGATCGCTACGTTACTTCGCGGAATATCTGTCATAAATATTTATAACCTCAAAAAAGAATTTGAATATTTTATTTAAGTATCTAAATTTCTAACGCTCAGTGCGTTTTGTTGGATAAACTCTCGTCTTGGCTCCACATCATCGCCCATCAAAGTTGAAAAAATGCGATCCGATTCCATTGCATCTTGGATTTCAACCTGCAACAAAGTACGGTTTTCTACCTTCATGGTGGTTTCTGCCAACTGATCAGGATTCATTTCTCCCAAACCTTTGTAGCGCTGCACGTAGGCACCTTTTCGGCCTTCTTGAACAATAAATTCTTTTAATTCGTTAAGGTTGTGAATTTTTCCGACATTGCCCGAATTTTCGGCTGCCGAATCATCTTCGTCTTTGCCTTTTTTAGTACGAATAAAACTAAAAGGTGACTTCACAATCTCGTCTAGTTGGCGCCGAAGTTTTTTAAGCTCGATGATTTCGCCGGCCGCAAGAAAACTAGCATCTAGAAAAGTTTGCTGAGGAATATCTTTAATTCTGGTTTCGAATTTGATTCGGTACCGAGACTGCTCCGCATCAAAAATTACTTCCGATGTAATAAAAAGTCTCGGTGTCTCGATCCGCATAAAAGCGGTGATTTCTAGAGCTAATTTTAAACACGCTTCTTCGGAAGAAAGAGTTTGTAGGTCAACGGCGTCGTTTTGGACCACGTACTCCACGATTGGTTTTGCACGTCTTCGCGCCGCGAGATCAAAGAGATTGGAATAGCGCGTCAGCTTGGTCATCACTAGCTTCAGGGTGGGAATATCCACAAGTTTTTGATTAGAATCCTTAATTTGCACGGACGCCATCCCGGCTTCCGATAAAAATTCTAAAAGCTCAGAATCATCTTTCAAGTAGCGTTCGACTTTGCCTTTTTTATATTTAAATAACGGCGGCTGGGCAATGTAAAGATATCCACGTTCTAATATTTGCGGCATTTGACGAAAAAAGAATGTTAAAAGTAACGTTCTGATATGGGCGCCGTCTACATCTGCATCGGTCATTAAAACAATTTTATGGTAGCGAAGTTTCGTGATATCAAAATCGTCTTTTCCAATTCCCGTACCCAAGGCTTGAATAAGAAGTTTAATTTCTTGCGACGAAAGCATTCGGTCGTAGCGCGCTTTTTCGACGTTTAAAATTTTACCACGAAGTGGTAGCACAGCTTGGGTTTTACGGTCTCTGGCCTGCTTTGCACTTCCTCCCGCCGAGTCACCTTCTACTAAAAAAAGTTCACACAATGCCGGGTCTTTTTCTTGGCAGTCTGCCATTTTTCCAGGAAGACCTGCGAAATCCAATGCACCTTTCCGGCGTGTCAATTCGCGGGCTTTTTTC
>JAYVPO010000157.1:0-4526 GCA_043757325.1 bacterium | reverse complement strand
CCTTCAATTGCTCTTCTGCTTCCAATGTTTCTTGCAGCGACATTTCTTCCGGCAAGCTAGTGAGCACGATCGCGGTTTTTTCTTCGTCGCAGAGAAATTCTGCCATTAGGCTTGCATCTCTGAAAATAGGGCCAGCTCTCGTGATCCGGCGAAAATTTTCTGGTGCGCGTAAAAGAGAAAGCGCATGGCCCGTGGCGGGAGCATCCAGAATAATATGATCGGGTCCATTTGCGGCTTTTGCTAGGGAATGCCAAAGGCGGCCGAGGGTGACCAAGTCGGGGAGGCCTGGCACAACTTCGAGGAAGGAAGCCGTGACTCGATTATTTAATAAAATTCCTGCCAAGCCCGCTGTGGGTAATTTCAGATCCACGTATTCAGAAAGGCTCTGGGTGGGGTCCAAAATTGAGGCTTGAATTTTCACTTCCCCTAATTGGATTTCTTTGGGGCGATGCTCTAAAGATTTTACTCCCATGATTTCCGGCAGACGTGAAAAGTCGCGGTCGCGCCGGCGGCCAATCTCTACCAGCTCCACACTTTTGCCAAGCAACGCAAGGCGGTGTGCCAGCGCCGCGGATAGCAAAGATTTTCCCGCGCCACCTTTTCCAGTGACTACGATAAGTTTTCGCTCTGCAAGATGGGCCAACTGCTCGCTCATGGGAGTACTATAGCCTCAACCTCGCAGCTTGCAAAGCGAGTGGGACTTTATGCGCGGGGGCGAGCCGCTGAAGTTGGCTAGCTAAAACGAGACTAGCAGCCCAGCATTCTTGAAGCGACAAAAGTCACAATAGGCAGGGTCAAAACTTATAGTCGATGGTTACGTTCATTACTTTGCCGCGTTCGTTTTTGATATTGGATATCCCTCGATACCAAACAATTCGATCGATTTTCCTGTCATAGCGAAATTCCAATTGTGGCGCGAACATTCGCAAAAGCCAATTTTCAATTTTAACCTTAAACTCCACTGTTTGATCGAGATTTTCCCGAACAAATTCGAGTAAGAATTTATAGGTACTCAAATCTCCAGGCACCATAAACAAAACTGGTAGATCCTTTATTTTGATGATTTCATCAAGTTTACCTTTGAGAAAGTAGTTGAATCCCTGGCATCCCACTTGAATCCGATCTTTGTTTTCTTCATCCGCAATCTCAGTGGTCTCTTCTTCTTTGCCAAAATCTTGGTTGAAGAGAATAATTTTTCCTCCAGAGCGCCGAATTCCATATTTTCCTTTGGTTCGCTCATCCAAAAATAAATGTTCAGGCATACTCATGCTTTTCCTAAAATCTGAGCTTAGAATTCCTAGAATTTTCCCATTTGGATCTACATAAGTAGTTTTTGCCTCAGTTGCCTTACCTGCCTCATCGAAAGTTACGTCGTGATTTTCAATATAAACGAGCTTTCCGTTTTCTTTGGCTTCCCCTTTGAATAGTTCATGCTTTTGGGCCCACGCCGAACTGCAAATTCCTAAAAAAAGTAACAAGAGCTCAGCTAAATGCTTCAAGTTCCACCTCTCATTTTACTGACCCAACTGAGGCCAGCTTTGAGGCACCCGAATAATGTCTTTGGTATTGTATCCCTTAGCATCGAGTCGTTTTATCGCTGCAAGAATGGTGGCTTCGGGATTTTTCCAGTCGCGGGCCATTATCCAGAGATACTTCTGATCGGGAACGCCAATTGCTGTCCATAAATAATTTTCATCAAGTTCAACAATAAGATAGTCGAATTTAAATGGCCAAAGTGGTGTAACTTTCCAATGCGCTTTTGTTTGTTCATCGAAAATCCAAGCTTTTTGTGGAATAGATTTTTTGGGTCCGTCTAGGGCGCCCCTATTGTAAGTGAAATCTACGTCGATTCTTTGCTTTTCCTCATTCCAGGTATACTTTTCTAAGCCATTATGAACATCGGTTTCCAGAAAAGTAAATCGTCCGGCAAGCACATACCAACTTCCCATAAATTTCTTCACATCAACTTTTTCTACCGTGTTCATATAATTTCCAGTGCTGCATCCAGTGGTTACGAAAAAAAGTGCTAAAATTAAGTTCCTCATCGATTGCTCCCAAAGTAGTCACGAATAAGCTAACGAGATCATTCTAGTCTGGAAGAATCTCCTAATTGAAGTGCAAAATTGTCGCTATAGCACTACCCTTAGTATAGCCTCATTGAGCTTACTATTTTTTTGGAGCTTGGCGGCATCACCGAGAAAAAGCTTAAAGAGCAGTCGGCCCATGAGGCTAAAGATCGAATTCGTAAATAATTCATTTGTCCTTAATTATTTATTCTTCTAAAGAAGAGATGGCAAAAAATGCTAATTCTTCTGTATCTTTGGAACTCTAAAATAAACTACTTACATCTACCATCGTGCCGATACTCCTCTTCCAATTCTTAAACCTCAATTCGTTTTCAGTGTTTTTTATCAACCAATCTCGAATCCACTTACTTTCTTTACTGCCCTGCGCACTATCCCAGTTTGATGTCTTTGGGCGCGGTTTAATCTCTGGAAAATTGGAGTAAATTACAAGCCTAGTTTGGCTTCCCTCATAAAGGGGATCAAGATAAACCGAAGCCAATAACTCTGGAGTTGAGCTGAAGAAATAAAATTCACCATCTCGTTTATTTTTTTTCGCCCACAGATAATAAAATATATTTCCAAGAGAAAATGGGATTTTTAAAACATCTTTTTGAATTGGACCAAGATGATTTTTTGAAATGCTCTTGTGCAAGTCTGTGCCTCTATTGAGGTCTCCGTCTCCAACTACAATAAACTGGTTTTGTGGGATATGATTAAAAAGATACGCCATGGCTAAGTAGGTGGGCAATTCACATCCTGTAGCTCGAAAGAGAGGAATGGAATGCTGCTCGTAAAATATTTTTTTTTCTAGATGAACTACTTCAAAATTTTCTCTTACTTGCAAATTCTTCACATTATATTCAAATTCCTTGAGATTAACCCCCCAAATATCTAAAAAATAACAAATGTATGGAATTCCCATTTCCCTAAGCGTGTTGGCTATGATTTCGCTATCAATACCTCCGGTATGACAGAGTGCGACTACCTTTTGCTTTCTATTCTTATCAATTATCTCACAAGCGCGACGCACTTCATTGCGAAAAACATATCGAACTTTTTCGATTTTGGCTTGGTAGCGATATTCAAAATTCCAACTCTTACTTAGATTCCAAAAAATGAAATCAGGAGACAATTTTTTTTGAAATAATTCATTGAACCCTAACATTTTCATCCTTGAGCAAAGTTACTGCCCATTCCTTTAAATACTTTTTACGGTCGAGGAAATCCAAAAATGACTTTGAGGAATTTCGATCACTTTTGGTAGACATAATCATTTTTAGCTCGCGTTGTTTCGCGCTTATCAATTCTAAAGAATCCTCCGGCCAGCTAAATCCAAGGATAGACTTAACTTCCTTATATAAATTCTCATTGTTAGGCGATCTCACTTTATCTAGTTCAAATAGACTTTCTTCCACAAGCTGAATCATCAAATTTCGTGGAAAAAATAAGGGCGATAGCGGATGGATTGCATCCTTAGAATGCAAGCGAACCACTTGCGCATATAGTTCTGTATCGAAACGCCTACCTAGGCTCGCCAACTCTGTTACATTTAGGATTCCAAGAGAAGTTAAGCATATGCTCAATTTAATTTTTCTATGATCAGTTTTCCAACTTAGGATCTCTTCAAAATTTTTCAGCCAATCGCCCCAATTCATTCCAGTGCGAATAAATTCACCTAGTTCACCTGTCGAATCTAAACTAGCGGCGATTAAAAAATTTGGAAAGTGAGATAATAAATCGTGGAATAAATGCTGCCCGCGAAACTCTAACTTACTTAAATTGGTACTGTATCTTGCGTAAACCTGCTTTGCGATTCCGGCGTCGATAATTTTTCTCATCGTTTCCCAGTGAAAATTGGAAAGAATTGGTTCACCTCCTGCCCAATATATTTCTTGAATACTTTTATTGTTTATTGCTGCGATTAATTCAGCTTCGGAATTGGATTCATGAAATTTTTTTACTTCTTCTTTGTTTGAAGGCCAAAGCCACTTAGATAGTGAGTATTCTCCATGCAAATCAATCGATTCTTTTTCATGTGAGGAAGAGTAATCTGCGCTGCACATTCGACACTTGAAGTTGCAAGTATTGTTCGTTTTATAATCGAAAGAAATGGGATTTAATTTTGTACTTCCTGTTATGAATGTTTTTTGCTTAACAAAATCTCTAATCTCAGAAAATTGGCTATTGTAATAATGGTAAAATGGGCTTGGGGAAGCAATACAAGACTTGCACTCAGATGGCACTTCCCCGAATAACATCCTTCTTCGGATTTTTTTCATATAGGCGCCATTCCAAAATGCCTCTAGGCTTATCTTTTCCTCGTTCTCAATACTATCGCTGGCGCAGCAAACAGCACGAATTCCGGAATGCCTGATATGGGCATGAACCCAAGGCGCCAAACAAATGGGGTCTCTTCTTTTGATGAAAATGAATTTTAAAAAATAGAAAATATTTCGCACT
>JAYVPO010000156.1:0-52477 GCA_043757325.1 bacterium | reverse complement strand
TTTGTGGAATTTGAAATTTCTGTGATTGCATTAACAATCACTGTGACTTACATCAAAAATAAAATCAAGTGTCAACCGGAGGTTATTGAGATGTTACTGATCATTCCGATCTAAGAGCCTCGATAACTTGAAGTCTCTCGGCCTTTAGAGCCGGCACTATACCTGAGACGATTCCCACTAAAATAATCGAAGAACTTGCGATGGTCAAACCGACCAAATCAAAACGCCATTCGAAATTTAAATTTTTAACAAATTTCGTCGCAGCGAAAATAATTCCTTCATAGGCAGCAATACCTAAAAATAATCCTGTTAAGCCTGCAGCAAAACATAACACAACAGATTCGGTCAGAAACTGCCAACGTATGCTTTTATTGCTTGCGCCCAGTGCCTTTCGTAAACCAATTTCCCGCAAACGTTCGGCCACAGACACAAGCATCATATTCATAATTCCAATGGCACCAATTGCCAAAGATAAAAACGCAACCGCGCCCAATAGAACTGTAAATAAATTTAAAAAGCGGTTCATTTGATCGATTAGAATCGAATCGGAATCGGCATGAAACTCCCCAGACTTAGCGTACTTTGCACGGAAGAAATTCTCAATTCCCCGGGCTACTTTTTCTATGTCTTGATTCGGTTTAAGCTCCATCGAAACATGGAAAATCTGCATGCTCCAACTGTATTCCGCAATAGCTGGAACCACGGTAAATGGAATCAATATTTCGCGGTTGGGCTTGCCAGACTCCTTGGGACTAGTTTGCGGCTGCAGTACTCCAATAACTCGGCAACTGACGTTTCCTTTTGGATAGGTCAAATAGATATTGCGTCCTACCGGCTGCTCATTTTGATACAGCCTAGATGCAATATCAGAACCTATGATGCAGACCATATTGCGATTTTTGATGTCATATGCTGAGATACCGCGTCCGGATGTGAGCGACTTTTTTAGAATGGAAAGACCGTGTTCATTTAATCCAAGTGCATTGATATCAGAGTCAACTTTTTTACCGCCATATCCGACGGCAGAAATAGTAAAATTGCTCATCATTGGCGAAAGTTTATCAATGCTTGGAAAAATTTTGTGCAAACCCAGCAAGTCTTTTTCCCAGTCAAAACCATGAAACGGCAGCGGTGTTTTGTCTTTTGCTTGAACGCGCCAATTAGGCCAGCCGTAGAATACCAGGGAATTGACCCCCAGTTCTGCGTACGATGCTATAACTTTTTCTTGAGTAAATCGTCCTAAGGTAATCATCGCCAGTACGGCAGCAATACCGATTATAATACCGATTGACGTTAAAATCGAGCGCCTCCACTGGCGCCTTAAGTTTACTAAAGCAAGTTTTAAAGAATGAAAAAAAACATGTCCGAGCGAGGAATTCTTGAGTTTTTTTGCTTCCTGGAAAATTGCTTTTGCAAAGTTTTTTTCTGTCCGAATTTCTTGACGTTCCAACTTGCCGTCGCGCAAAAAAATTACTCGATCAGCGTAAGCGGCAACATCAGCCTCATGCGTAATCACCACAATTGTTTTTCCCAAAACATTTAAACTCCGCAAATACTCCATGACGCGAATGGAATTTACCGAGTCGAGATTTCCAGTGGGTTCGTCTGCCAAAATAATATCTGCATCGTTCATCAGCGCCCTTGCAATGGCCACTCGCTGCTGCTGACCGCCTGAAAGTTGATTTGAAAAATGTGTCAAATGCGCCGACAATTCAAATTCTTCAGCTAATTTATTTGCGCGCAGAAGATTATCTTTCGCGGTGCCTTTTAATTTTTCTAGGGGGTAGTAGGAGGGCAATAAAATATTCTGCAAAACACTGGTTTTTGGCAAAAGATGAAACTGCTGAAACACAAAACCAATATGTTTATTGCGGAATAGACATAGTTCATCGTCAGAAAGCAGAAGCAAATCAGTGCCGTTAATTTTTATTTGTCCGCTTTCAAAACGCAACAAGCCACCAAGCAGATAGAGCATAGTGGATTTTCCAGAACCAGATGGACCTTGGATCGCAAGAAATTCTCCTTGTTTAATCTCAAAAGAAAGCTTTTTAATCACCGGAAAAATTTGATTTTCAGAGCGAAAGGAAAAATTTAAATTTTTAACCTCAATCATAATTTTTTAGGCACTGCAGAAAAATCAACAGGCAGTAATTTTTCACCTTCTAAAACCCCGGATAAAATTTCAAAGGATTCTTCGTTTTGCAAACCTAGTGTAATTTCTTTTTTGACGCCGTCGGTATTTGTGACGAAATTCTTATCATTGTCTTTGGTTAAATACTCGTGGCCGATAGTTAATACGTCGTTGTGCGCAGCAGTTATGACATCCATTAAAACAGACATTCCAGAAATTAAATACGCATCGGGATTTAAAACTTCCGCTCTCACCCCAAACTCCACTTGGCTGCGTCCAGAATAAGCGTTCTGATCTTTAGCAGCCAACGCAAGTTCGCGCAAAATTCCTGAATACAACTTATCTCCAAGAGCAACCGCTTTGATATCAATTTTTAAACCTGGACGAATTTTGGCGCGGTCTAATTCCGGCACAGAAGCCACCACAAAAAGCCGGGAACTATCGTCAATACGTAGGATATATTCTTTGGCATCAAGTTCGCGCACGCCTTCACCTTCACGTTTTTCAATTTGAGTAACGGTGCCTGTAATCGGCGAACGCAAAGGAAATGGTTGAAATTTTGACTGCAGAGATTCGATAACGGTTACAAGAGGGTCACCCTCGTGCACTTTGTCTCCGATTTTGACATATATTCGGCCGATGTATCCTTTGTATGGCGGCATGATAATCGATTTTTTAAGCGGCTCAATTAACCCGCCAAAAGTTACTCGCTGGATAAGGTTGCCTTTCTTAACAACATATTCATTTTCAATTTTTTGCGGTGTGGATTTCCATTTTTTGTAACCAAAGTAGGCAGCGCCAATCAAAATTCCTACAAAAACCAACTTAAACGTAATCTTAATAAGCCCTGATTTCATCTAAGAGTTCTCCCGTTAGATTTTTAATTTGAAAATAACCGCGAGCACATTCGGCCAGTGCTTGAATCTCTGCAGTTCGAGCGTCTATCAAGGTCTTTAGTGAGTCATTTAAATAAAACAAATTCACCCTGCCGCCTCGGTATTCACTTTCGGCAAAAGTAAAATTTTCGTCTTCGAGTTTTGTTAATTCGCGCGCGGTGGACAAATTATTCTGGTGAATTTTCAGTTGCTCCAAGGAAATATTTATTTCCTGGCTTGATGTTTCTTTCAGCAAGTCTCGAACTAAAATTGTTGCTTGAACTTTTTTGGCCGCAATTTCCACATCAAAAGATTTTTGGCGTGCGTCCCATATTGGAACATTAAATTCCAAAAGACCGGCCCACGTGGTGCGGGCATTATCAATCATCCTCTGCCCTGTACCCATGTAGTCGGAACTCCCGTAGGTTGCTATAGATTTTAAATTTACCTCTGGGCCGTTTTTAAGGTGGGTAACAGATAGTTCCGACTGGGCAATTAAGGCGTCTTGGTCAGCAAGAATAAGCCCCGGGTTTTTTTCTAAATGAATTCTTCCAATGACCTTTTTAGCGAAATTCTCTAAGGGCAATTCTCTAATGTGAGATGGATCAACAGTGGATTTTATTTCATAAAGAATTTTAGCAGAATTTTCTGCGATTTGAGCATTGATTTGATTTCTGTCGTTTCTAGTTCGTTGCAAATTAACCTGTGCCCGTAAAAAATCCGTGCGGGATTTTAGTCCTTGTCTAAAACTTTCATCGATCAAAGAAAATTGCTTTTCAACAATATCAGCCTGGGTTTTTTTAAGCCGCTGCAAAGATTTATTTACAGAAAAATCCAAGTATAATTTGGTTAATTTATTGGCAGATTCTAACAGGGTTTTTTCTAGTCTTGGATCGGTTAATTGGGCATTTAGTTCAGCTGCTTTAATCAGCCCAGATGTGAGACCAAAATCGTATATTTTTTGATTGGCATCTAGAGAAAAGCGGCTCACCCAAGGAACCGGTGCATCTAAATCAGTCCTTGGTGTTGAATTTTGGTAGCCGTGGGTGGAAGTTAGGCCAAGGGTGAACCACCGCGATGCACGGATTTTTTCAAGTTGAAGATTGGCGATGTCATTTTGATTTTGGGTTGTTTTGAATGAAATAGATTGAGCTTTTAAAATTTCAAAAGACTTTGCAAGAGTTAGGTCAGCTTGTTGTGCCGGTTCGGCAAAAGCTAGGCTGAAAATAAAAAACAAAATAAAGATAATATTACTCGCTAAAATGCAGAAGATCTTGGCCCGGTGTTACCGCCTGCTTTTCTTGGACATCTATTCGTGCAATAATACCATCCCGAAAAGATAGAATGAGATTTTCCATTTTCATAGCTTCAAGAACCATCAAAGGTTCCCCTTTTTTAACCGTCGTTCCTGGCGTTACAAGAATCTTTAAAACATTCCCTGCCATGTGTGCTTTTAATACTCCAGGCATGGGTTTTGAGCGTTTTTCCTGGCCACTTAAAGCAGAAGTTAATCCAACCTGAGCGCTGAAAAAATGCTTTCGCGAGGTCTCGAAATTCATCCATTCAAGTTCTACAGTTTGATCTTCAGAAAATGAATTCGAACCACTCATTTCGCATTTTTCTTGGGTGATTTTGAAGGGCTTTTTCGATCCGTTTTCCAGCAGAAAAAACATCTGAAATTCTGAATTAAATTCTACCAGGTATTCTTTTGTGTTTACTTTAACCTGGAATAGACCATCTAGCTGATCGGGTAAATCAACCGCAATATTTTCTGTGCCTAATGTCACAAGCCATTTCATAATTGCAAAGACCTCACACTTTCAAAGCGTGCACGTTGGTGCCAATTTGAGACCACAGGACTTTCTTGCGAAACAGTTGCCGTAGACCCAAGATTTTTTTGTACGACTAAAGCCGCCAGAAGTGCGTCAAATTCGTCGGGCGTTTTTGTGCTCAGGTTCTCGTCCAACCATTGTGTTTCTTGTTCCATAAACCGCGTAGTTAAATCCGCAGCTAAAAACTTTGGATGAGTCAAAACCACTTCGTGAAACCGAGCAGTGGTTGTTACGCCGTCGATTCGAAGCTCACTCAATGCGCGTTTAAGCCTATGAATAGCCTCTTCTCGTGTGGCGCCAGTGACAATGAGTTTTGCCACCATCGAATCATAAAATTTAGGAATTTCGTAGTTTTGATACAAATGTGAATCCACTCTTACGCCCGGACCTTGCGGGAAAAAAACTTCCCGCACTCGACCAGGGCACGGAGCAAATTGCCGCGTCGGGTCTTCGGCATTAATGCGAAGTTGAACCGAATGCCCGCGAATTTTTAAGTCTTCTTGTTTCCAAGCAAGTTTTTTGCCCATAGCAATTTCGATTTGCGCTTTCACCAAATCAATACCTGTGATTTCTTCTGTCACCGTATGCTCGACTTGGATCCGAGTGTTCATTTCCATAAAATAAAATTTCTCGGGGCTTTCACAAATGAATTCTACGGTGCCTGCTCCTTGATAATCAGCTGCTCTGGCTGCTCGGACTGCAATGGCACCCATATTCGCGCGCTGCTTTTCATTTAAAAAAACACTGGGTGCTTCTTCAATGAGCTTTTGATGCCGACGCTGAATGGAACAATCTCGTTCAAAAAGGTGAACGCCGCTTTTATGTTCATCAAACAAAACTTGAAATTCAATATGCCTAGGATACTCGATGTAGCGTTCGCAAAAAACCGCAGCGTTCCCAAAATACGCCAGGGCTTCCCGCTGGCAGGCTTCAAAACTTGGTGCCAAATCTTCGGTTTTGCGCACCACGCGCATACCCCTTCCGCCGCCGCCTGCTGCGGCTTTTAAAATCATCGGAAAACCTACCTCGCGCGTGCAGGCCAAAAGTTCGTCTAGGTTACTTAGAGCATCAAATGATCCCGGAACGGTTGGGATTTTCTGTTCTAGCATCAGTTTTTTAGCTTTAATTTTATCGCCCATCAAATCCATAGACTTGGCCGTTGGACCGATAAATTTTACGCCGATTTTTGTGATTTCTGCGGCAAAATCTGGGTTTTCTGATAGAAATCCATAACCCGGATGCACAGCATCGGCCTTAGTTTTTTTGATGCAATCCACGAGCTTGGGAATATTTAGGTATGTGTCTTTGGCCTCAAATCCAGGAATGCAAATAGCCTCGTCAGCCATGCGAACGGCCATACTAAGTGCATCGGCATCCGAGTGGACAACGACTGTTTTCAAACCTAAATCATTACACGCCCGGATGACACGCACAGCAATTTCTCCGCGATTAGCAATAAAAACTTTTTTAAATTTCGCAGTCATTAAAGAGGGATATTTCCGTGTTTTCGCGAGCTCGGAGCCTCACGTTTATTTTTGGTTAAATGTAGCATTTTAATTAAATAACTCCGGGTTTCTTCGGGCAAAATAACCGCGTCAATAAGACCTTTTTCGGCGGCGTAATAAGGATTGGAAAATTTATCGGAATAATCCGAGACAAGTTTTTTGCGTTCCTCGTCAGAATTTTTAGCCTCCGCAATTTGGTTTTTAAAAATAATATTGCAAGCTCCGGCAGCACCCATAACCGCTAATTCTGCATTCGGCCAGGCTGCTACAAAATCCGCACCGATTTGTTTAGAATTCATAACACAGTAAGCGCCGCCGTACGCTTTGCGCAGAATAATAGTGAGTTTGGGAACAGTGCTCTCAGCAAAAGCGTAGAGGAGTTTTGCTCCGTGCCGAATAATTCCACCATGCTCTTGAGCCGTACCCGGTAGAAAACCAGGAACATCTTCGAACACGAGCAACGGAATTTGAAAGGCATCACAAAACCGAATAAACCGCGCTCCTTTTACCGAGGCGTTAATATCTAACACACCAGCCAGGTGGTTAGGATTATTGGCAACAATTCCTACGGACTGGCCTGCCATGCGACCAAAAGCTGTAACAATTTGAGGAGCAAACTCAGGCTTTAATTCAAAAAAACTTTTGTCGTCGATAATATTTTGAATCACATCGATGACATTGTAAGGGCGATTTGATTCACTCGGAATCAAGTCATTTAATTTCTTTGCCCGATTTGTTTCAAAATCTTTATCGACAGAAAAACTGACTTGTGGCGTCAAATCTAAATTATTGGAAGGAATATAACCAAAAAGTTTTCTTGTAGTAGCGATCAAACTTTCTTCATGGTCGCACTTTAAATCGGCAACGCCGCTTGTTTTAGTATGAGTTGCGGCTCCTCCTAAATCTTCAAATGTCACCACTTCTCCGGTAACGGATTTGATAACATCAGGTCCAGTAATAAACATATAACTTGTGTGATCTGCCATTAAAATAAAATCCGTAATAGCGGGTGAGTAAACCGCACCACCAGCGCAGGGCCCCACAATGAGCGATATCTGAGGAATAACTCCGCTGGCTTTTACATTGCGATAAAAAATATCGGCGTAACCCGCAAGACTTGCAACACCTTCTTGAATTCTTGCCCCACCAGAGTCGTTGATTCCGATAATTGGAGCTCCGTGCCGAACGGCCATATCCATAACTTTGCAGATTTTCTTTGCAACTACAGTGGATAGGGACCCACCAAGAACCGTAAAATCTTGCGAATAAATAAAAACTTTACGGCCAGAAATTTCTCCGCAGCCGGTAATGACCGCATCGCCAAGGATTTTTTTGTCCGCCATATTAAAATCTTGGCAATCGTGGGTGACAAACTGGTCGAATTCCAAAAAACTGTTGGGATCGAGAAGCAATTGAATGCGTTCACGGGCGGATAACTTTCCTTGCTTAGCCAAGGTCGCTTTTTTATCTAAACCGCCTCCAATTAAGGATTTTTCTCTAAGTTGTTTTAATTTTTGAATGGCTTCCAAAATAAATCCTTAATTTGCAACGCGTCCAGGAAAATCAATCCAGAGGTCTGAAGTTAAAAGCCGAGATTTTAAAACATCAATTCCGGGTAAGGAAATGTCTTTAGGGTCGGATTGAAGTTTTTTATTGGAGACTTCGGCTCGTCTTGTGCGACCCCAAATAAGTTTTCCCGTATCTGTATCAATAAGAAAAAAAGCAATCTCTGCGGTGCGAAAGGCTTTGATAACGCCTCTATCATTGATTGTGTTGGAATAAAAAGACACTATAAATGGAATAAAAACCGCGTCGCTATGTCGAGTTCTCATGCTCCATTCGCCCAAAAAAACCCGCCAAGGAGCATTGTTGACGATAGATTCCCGGTAATAACTCAAAACATCTGAGCAATTTCCACAAACCTCGCGGCGCGGACGCCAATTTTCAAAGCCATTGCTTAAGATGATTGCGGGTTGTATTTCTGAAGTTAATTTGCTGATGAGTTTTGGCGATAAACCTTGCATAAATGGCTGATTATCAAATCCAGAAAGAACAAATTCGTCGACGGCCTGAGCCAGAGCGGCATTTTCTTCTTTGGTTGAATTACTCAGGGCTAAGTTTTTAAAACTTGCAAAAGTCGGCCAGGATTGGCACTCAGCAACACTAATGCGAGCCGGAATATAGGCGCCAAACTCCGATTGAATACCTTGCGTTCCAGTCAGTAAATTTGAAACACAACTAGATAGAGTACAGGTACCCAAAAAATAGATTAAAAAATTGCATCTGGCACGATTCAAAAAAAATATCCTCAGGCTTCAAAGATAAGGCTTTTGCCGCAAATTCTCAAGTTGTTCCTGTGCCTGCGGAAACTGGGCAAATGCCCAAGAATTGAGAAGAGAATCACGCTCGCTTGCAGTTAATAAATAATCTTGCTCACTAAAAAGTTTTTTCATGCGACTTGAGGTAACAAAAAGGGAAATCGCAGCGCTTACGGAAATATTTAAGCTTTCCACCAGGCCTTGCATAGGGATAGAAAAGGAATAATCAGATAGTTCGAGCCATTTTTTATTTAAACCGGCGTGTTCATTTCCAAACACCAAAGCCACACCCGAAGAATCTAATGGTAACGTTTCGAGTTCACAAGAATTGGTTTGCGGAAAAGCCAGGGCGATTTTTAAATTTTGCTGTTTTAACTTTTCCGCGCATGCTTCGATGGTCGGATAATCCGAAATCTGTATCCAATGATGCACGCCTCGCGCAACCGTCGACGCTCGAAACTTCGTGTTATCAGTAACAACGTGGCAATGCTGGATTCCAAAAGCTTCGGCCGAACGTAAACATGCCGATACATTATGCGGCTGATGAACATCTTGAATCACTAGCTGAATTTTTGCAGTTCGTTTGCTGGCAGCCTCAAATAATTTCTGTCGACGAGAATCAGTTAATGCCGATGATAGGAGCCTCCACGCATCGTCAGGCGCTTTGTTCATCGATAAATCCAGTGCCAATTGTTTCCAGTGCCAGACCTACAATAGGCCCTAAAGGTCCTTTAGGATTGGCTTTTTCATTAAGAATTCCATCGATTGCAGCATCTTCCGATTTTGCTTTAAGCACAGGTTTTTGATTGTGCTCAAGCACCCAGAGTGAAAGTTTGCGCAGAGCCGTCTCCCAGTTTTGCAGGCGGTCTTCACTCATTTCTCGGTAGCTTTTCATCGACACGTAGAGTCTTTCGTAGTGGGCAGCGCGGCGTTTAACTGAGGCAACTTTATCGGGACTTATCGCCGCCAATTTTGCTTCGGTTTCAGTTTGTGCTGTTTTGCTTTTGTGTTCTAGTTCGCGGATTTTCAAGTCGCGTTCATAGATGTCTTTTTGTAAGATGTCTATCCGGTCTTTAAGTTGCTGCACCGCTAAAGGATGAGTCTTTACCTGCTGCTTTTCACGCTCAGAATCTCTAGCCCGCGCCAAATCTTCCAAATAAGTTTTTCTTTCTTTTTCAAAGTCTTTGACAAGAAATTCTTTTTGTAACTCAAAGTTTCGTTCTTTTTGCGCAATAATTCCTTGCAGTTCATCGTTGTGCGTTTGCAAATTAATAGTTTTAAATTCGGCAAATTTTACAGCTTTTTGTGCTGAACGTTCGGCCTCGAGTGCTCCCACTTGAGTTTTTTTAAGATGCCCAATTTCGCCTAGCAGGGCTTCAATCCGCGCCGTCTGCTGATTAAATTTACTCGCTCCTTCGCGCAAAATAGCCCGTAAATTCACACTTAAACGGAAAAAGTAAACGGCTGCGACAACTGCTAATACAAACAGCGTGAAAAAAACAAAACTCATCAAGCTCATAAATTCACTCTCCTAATGTCGAACGATCAACTTATGATCTACCATTAAATTTAGAAAACACGCAAACACGTCTTCTTCCGACTGCATACCATCGATTCGTCGATAAAGCCCGAGTTTTTGGTAATAGGCTAACATCGGCTTGGTTTCTTTCTCGTAAACTCCAATTCGAACCTTAAACTTCTCGGGTGTGTCATCTTTTCGACCCAACTCCAGAGCTCGTTTCTGAATCCTTTTTTCTAGGTTTTCGACCTGCACATCAAAATGGACCACCAGCTGCACGTTCATACCGTGCTGTTCCAGGGTATCAGCTTGGCTAACATTTCTCGGAATGCCGTCTAGCAAAACAATTCCAGCATCCACCCCCGCTAGCTCCAGCTTTAGAACCTCAACCGTCATGGGATCTGGCACCAGCTGACCCGAATCAATGATTTCACAAATCTTCAAACCTACGTCTGTTTTTTCCTTAACGTGTCGTCTAAATACATCGCCTGTAGATAGCTGGAAGGCGCCGTATTGCTGCGCGAGCATTTGGGCTTGAGTGCCTTTTCCAGCGCCAGGCGGTCCAACTAAGACCACAATTTTTGAAGTTTGCATGTTTATTTTTTATTCCTCAGAAAGTTTTGCATTATCTTTTCTCCTGCTAATCCAAATCACCATTGTGATATACATTTTGGACGTCATCATTATCTTCTAACAACCCAATAAGTTTTTGTATCAATTCTCCATTCTCGACTTTGACCATTGTCTCGGCAACTCTAGTGGCTTCGGCAAAATCAGGCTTTAATCCCAGGCCTTCGATTTTCTCGCGCAACTTTTGAAAATTTTCCACGGCGCAGATAATTTCTACGCCGTCTTCTTCATCTCGTACATCTTCGGCGTCATTTTCAATGGCTACCTCGTACAGTCTATCAAAATCCCCAATATTCTCTTTCCGTATCAGAATCTGCCCTTTTTTATGGAACATCCAGCCCACAGACCCTTCGGTTCCCATGTTTCCGCCGCATCTATTAAAGGCCACCCGCACTTCGCCAACGGTTCTGTTGACGTTGTCGGTCAAACATTCGATCACAAACGCAACACCTCCTGCACCATACCCTTCGTAAACTTTTTCAGAAAACACAACCCCATCGAGTGCGCCCATACCTTTTAAAACCGCCCGCTCTACGTTGTCTTTTGGCATATTCGAGTCGCGAGCTTTTCCTAGCGCTAACCTCAACCTCGAATTCGTCCCGGCATCATCACCGCTTATTCTAACCGAAACTGTAATCTCCTTACCGATTTTGGTAAAAATTTTTCCTTTTTTTAAATCCTGGGCGCCTTTTCTGTGCTGAATATTTTTCCATTTACTGTGTCCGGCCATTAGCTTCCTTTCCGATTTCCTCGGTCCCTTTCCAACTTCCTCGGTCCCTTTCCGTCCTTGCCGCTCTCTTCCCTCGCCAATGGTATTCGAGGAAGCAATTAGAAATGTTTTTTTCTCATATGAGATTGGGAAAATTGGTAGTCCGTCAACTTATTCCCAAAGCGCCAGTCGTTTTTTTTGCAGTCCCTGCAAAAAACTCCCGGCGCGCTCGGCCATCCGGGCCTCGCGAGCCGCTTTGGGAATAAGTTGCGTCCTAAAATTTTCCAATCTCCTATGCGAAAAAAACCTTTCTAATTCCTTCCTCGAATACCATCGACTTACCTTCGCTTTGTCCACCATTTATCCCCTACTATTTCTCATTCCCGCAACTTTCTGCAGCAGGTGGCGTAAAATGAAAAAAGGACAAGGCGACGAAAAAATCCTGACGCAGACAGTACTATTACGTACGGCAAGGAGGGATTTTTGAAGTCAACGCAGTCATTTTTCTCATTAGGCGTCACCTAAGCCTTCAGTATGTGAAGTGTTTCATTTGTTCGCCTAAGGTGGCTATTTCTGTAAGCGATGAAACGCCGATTTCTAGGTGCAAATCGACGTACTTCGCGGTTATGGACTTATCGCTATCTTCGGTTTTGACCCCTTGAGGAGTGGTTGGCAAGTCACTTACGAGAAGCAGTGCACCACGAGGAATTTTATTGACCAAACCTGTAACGAAAATCGTGGCAGTTTCCATATCGATGGCTATGACATGGTAGTCGCGAAGCTTCTTTTGAAAATCTTCATCATGCTCCCAAACGCGTCGATTAGTAGTGTAAATAACCCCTGTTCTATATTCGTAGCCGGCTTCGACTATTTTTTCAGACACGAATTTATGCAACTTAAAAGACGGCAGCGCAGGAACTTCGGCGGGCGCATAGTCATTGGATGTGCCTTCACCGCGAATGGCTCCAATCGGAAGAACAAAATGGCCTATTTCAGTGGATTTTTTAAGGCCGCCGCATTTTCCTAAAAGCAAAACAGCTTTGGGCATGACCGCAGTCAGTAAATCCATTAGCGTCGCAGCATTCGCCGAGCCCATACCAAAGTTGATCATGGTCAGGCCTTCGCTGTTAGTACAAGTTTGGAAGGTGTTGTTTAAGCCGAGGATTGGAGCTTTAAAACGTTCGGAAAACTTGCGCAAATAATTGGAAAAATTAGTGATCAAAATCCGGTCGCCAAATTGTTCCAAAGGCGTACCGGTGTAGCGCGGAAGCCAGTTTTTTACGATTTCTTCTTTGGTTTTTAAACCAACAAGTGGCAAATCGTCCGACATTGCTAAGCCCGCACCGGTTTAGGGGATTTTGCTATAGGCTTTTTAGTGATTTTTTGTTTTTGCAGATTGGTCATAAACACAACGCCGTAGGCTGCAATAAAGATCGAGGATAGAGTAGCCACGATAATTCCTAAAACCAAAGATCCAGCAAAATTCCAAATACCACCTGATCCAAAAGTCAAAATTCCAAGCAGCGACAACAATGTTGCCAACGAAACAATAATGGTTCGCGAAAGCGTCTCGTTAACAGCTTCATTCACCAGTTTTTTAATATCTACGATACCTTTGTTTTCGGCAAGCATTTCTCGAATACGGTCGTAGACCACCACTGCATCACTAATTCCATAACCGGCAATTGTCAAAAGAGCTGCGATAGCAGTTAAATCAAATGAGCGGTAAAAGAAAATATAAAATCCAGCCACCGCAAAAAGATCTATGAATAATTTAATTAAACTCCCCGGACCAAAGCGAAAGTCAAATCGCAACGCTACGTAAACCACAATTCCTAGGAGCGCATAAAGTAAGGACAGAATCCCCTGGTTTCTTAGTTCTTTACCAACTTGCGGGCCCACGTAATCGACGCGTAAAACCTGCGGTTGGTAATCGCTCAGATCCGTTTTAATGTGTTGCTGAAAAGTTTGCGCCCGAGAATCCGCTACGTTAGCCAAATCTTTATTATCTGCCGCCTTTTTATTTTCAAAACGAATAAGGAAATTTCTCTGGCCACCTTCTAGAGCTTGAATGGCGATTTCGTCGATCTCGGATTTTTTGGCAACTTGTTCAAGAGTTTTGGTGTCGATATCTTTTTGTAGTTTTAATTCAACTTCCGTCCCACCGGCAAAATCCACAGCCCAGTTCATTCCCCTAGTCGATACAACTGCTACCATTGCCGCAATCAAAATCAAACACACAATAAAAAACTTCGGCGCCGCACCCACAAAATCAAATGATGTTTTGCGTCCTGCAAAAAGACTTTTGTAGCCAGCTCCAACCCAATTGCGAACTTCGTCTTCTGATTTGCAACGGGCCACAAAAAAATCAAACATTAATTTCGCGCAATAAAGGGAGGTAAACATCGAAACCGCAAGACCCATTAAAAGAGTAATCGCGAATCCACGTACGGGTCCGGAAGATGTTGTTTGCAGCAAAATAACCGCAGCGGTCATAGTGGTGACGTGGGAATCAAAAATAGTCCAAAAAGCCTTGCCAAAGCCTGTTTCCAAGGCTTTTTTGCCCGCTTTGCCTTGGCGCAGTTCGTAGCGAATGCGTTCGTTAATTAAAACGTTTGCGTCCACCGCCATACCTAAAGTCAAAATAAAACCTGCAATCCCAGGCAGTGATAGTGAAGAATTAAATAAAGCCATTAAAGCAAGTAAAAATAGCGCATTCAGTAACAATGCAATAGACGCAATAAGTCCCGGACGGCGGTAGTAAAGCACCATAAAAACAAATACCAACGCCAAACCAAAAAGCGCCGAAAAAATACCTTGACGCACAAGTTCCGGTCCGAGCGATGCTCCAACTTGACGTTCTTCGAGAATATTAATGTTTGCTGGAATAGCACCGGATTTTAAAATCATGGAAAGCTGCGTAGCCTCTTCCATCATTTTGTTAAAGTCACCCTGTCCAAGATGGATCATGGCATTTCCGCCGCCAATTCGTTCATTAATTTGCGGTGCCGAAACAACCGTATCATCGAGTACAATCGCTAAGCGTTTTTTAACATTTTTTGACGTCACTTCCTCAAAACGGGTTGCGCCGGCAGGGGTCATTTTCAAAGACACTCCAGGCCGCTGATCAAAAGACGATTGGTCGGTGACCGCAATGGCTTCGGCAATATCTTCTCCTGCCAGTTCAGTTGCTGCCATCACCATCATTGATTTGTATTGGGTTTTAGTGCCTCCGGCGATACTTGAGGATTCAAATAAAAGCTCTCGACCTTCGGGAACTTTGCCTTTAACAAGATCCAAAACCGTTTGCTTGTCGGTGGAGACAAGGGAAATTCCACTGCCATGACGTTCGGTCGTAATGCCTGGAGGTAACGCTAAAGCATTAAAACCTGTGAATTCATCATCCACAACTTTGAATTTTAATTGTGCGGTTCGGCCGAGAAGTTCTTTGGCTTTTCCTGGGTCTTTAAAGCCAGGAAGCTGCACCATAATAGCGTTTCCAGACCTGCGATTAATAAGAGGCTCGGTGTTGCCCCACTTATCAACCCGCGAACGAATAACCCGCTCGGCTTGTTCCAAGGCCGCATTTCTCGTATCCGCAAGGCGTGCTTCTTCAAATTGAAATTCCACACTATGGCCGTCAGAACGCGACGCAATAAGTCCGGGCGCCGTCTTAAGATATTCGTCTGAAAATTTTTTAATGTCGGCGCCTTCTTCAAATTCTACGCGCAAAACTGCCGAGCCTTTTTTAACGTAAGCTGTTTTAAAAGCATATCCCTTGCCCTCTATCCAACGCGATAATTCCGTTCCGTAACGCTCAAGTTTATTGTCGATTGCGCCAGCTGTGTCCACACCAAGCACGAGCTGCACGCCACCCTGCAAGTCTAGGCCAAAAGTCACATGCGAGTCAGGCACTCCGCGAGGAAGATGTTTTTGTAGGACCCCTGGATCGTTTCGAATGTCAGCTGGAAGCGCAAAATATACAAAGCTTGAATACGATAAATAAAGCGCAAGTGCGATGATTATTCCGACAAAGATAGAACGGGATTTAATACTTTTCATGCAATAAAAACTCTTAATAAAAATGGATATAAAAACAGAATAGTTACAAGCCTAACATAGATTCCTTCGGACTCGCAAAACCAATTTTTTGAATTTTTTAGTTTGTAGAGTAAGTTGCTTGGTATTCAAATTTCGATGTATAAACTTCTGTTAGCTTGAAGATGTAGACACGTAAAAAAACTTCCGGCAACATTTATTAAAGTTTTAAAGGCACTATGAAAACGTATCACGATTTAATGCGCAATGTGTTGGAAAACGGAACTGATCGCACCGACCGTACTGGAATTGGTACGAGAAGTTTATTCGGTGCGCAGATGCGCTTTAAATTAGCCGACGGCTTCCCACTTATTACTACAAAAAAAGTCCATTTAAAGTCGATAATCTACGAGCTATTGTGGTTTTTGCGTGGGGACACAAATGTAAAATATTTGCAAGATAACGGTGTTTCAATCTGGAACGAGTGGGCCGGCCCAGATGGTGAGCTTGGCCGAGTTTATGGTGCGCAGTGGAGGTCGTGGCGTACTGCCGACGGAAATACTATCGACCAGATTTCTGATGTTGTTTCGGAGATCCAAAAAAATCCGCACTCTCGGCGCCACCTTGTTGTGGCTTATAATCCGGGCGAAATTGCCCAGATGGCTCTGCCTCCGTGCCATGCTTTTTTTCAATTTTATGTTAGCGAAAACAAGATTTCCCTGCAGCTTTATCAGCGCAGCGCAGATTTATTTTTAGGAGTGCCGTTTAATATCGCAAGCTATAGTCTGCTTTTACTCATGGTGGCTCAAGTCACCGGTCTTGTGGCCGACGAATTTATCCACACCCTTGGCGATACACATATTTACCTTAATCATATTGATCAAGTAAATCTGCAGTTGGCAAGAACTGAAAAGCCACTTCCCAATATGGTTTTGAATCCAGACGTGCAAAGTATCTTTAAGTTTGAATTTTCTGATTTTAATTTACAAAATTATGATCCGCATCCTGCCATAAGAGCAAAGGTTGCGGTTTAAAAAGATATGCTGACATTATGCGAAGTTTTTTAAATGACGGTTGAGATGTCATCAAAGTAACAAAAAAATATCACGGCATTTATAATCAACATCGAAAAAGCCGGCACTGATTTTATTAAGGGATCCTTTACTTTGAAGTGCATTGCTAATGCTCCAAGCATTAAAAGTGTAGTAATTCCCGCAGCAGGTAATATGAGTCGATGCACCCATATTCCCACGACAAGCGCTATGGCAGCAGTTAATTTCAAAAATCCGACAGTATAATAAACCCAGCCTGGAAGTCCATACGCAGTAAATTCATCGCGCAAATTCTGCGAGTCTCCGCCGCGATAAGGAGTGGTCATTCCAGACCTAAACAGCCATACATTGATCAGTCCCAGAGCCGACACAACTTGCAAAACCTCAATCCATAATTTCAACATGACATTTCCTTAAGTTTTTACGCCTTAAATTTTCTCTGATCTATCCATTTTCCGCAATTTGTGATTTAAATAATAGGATGTCTATACTTACACAAATAGCTTCGACGCTTTCGATTGTATCTTTTATTTATTTTGGCACAAGCTGTTTAATCTCAAAAAAAATGGTAACGGAATTTAACCGTTATAATTTAAGCAAATATCGGCAGTTTATTGGAAGCTCTCAAATTGCCGCCAGTTTAGGACTCGTTTGTGGTTTTTACTTTCCCGCTTTGGGCAAAGCTGCAGCCGGTGGTTTGGCCGTGCAAATGTTTTGTGGGGTGTTGGTCCGAATTCATATAAAAGATAGCTTCGCACAAATTTTCCCAGCATTGTTTTTCTTCATCTTGAATTTATTTATTGCGTTGGTTTAATTTTGCAGCTGCTGTTTATTTGAGCTGAGGATATTTTTTTCATGAATTATGAAACTCTCATTGTAGGCGCCGGCCCGGCGGGACTAAGCGCTGCTTTGGCATTAGGTCGCATGCTTCGTACTGCTATGATCTGTGACGATGCTCGTCCACGCAACAAGTCGGCAATTTTTTTAAATAATTTTCCGACGCAAGACGGAGTAACGCCAGCTGAATGGCGAGATCAAGCAAGAAAAAATCTCGAAAAATATCAATCTATTCATTTTTTTTCGGGTACGGTTGATAAGTTGATACGTTTAGAAGATACATTTGAAGCAATTTTATTGAATGGATCAAAACACTTTTTCCGTAAAATTCTCCTGGCGTTCGGCCATCAAGATCGGCTTCCAGAAATCCCAGGATTTAAAGAACTTTGGGGAACATCAGTATTTCAATGCCCGTACTGTCATGGATTTGAATTTCGCAACAAAGCACTGGGAATTTTTGCTAATGGCGAAGCCGCTTTTCAAGCAGCAATAATGATCTCAGCATTGACAAAGGATGTGGCAATTTTCACTAATGGAGAAAGCACATTAGACTTTAAACAAAAAGAAACTTTAAAACGAAACAATATGAGTCTGTACGAACAAAAAATATCGCGGTTAAAATATTCAGAGAATAAATTGCATTCGGTTGTTTTTGATGATGAGTCATGCGTACATCGCGATGCGCTTGTTGTAACTCCTGTTTTTCCGTTGCAGCCAAAATCTAATTTTGCCATGGACTTAGGTTGCGAAACAACAGAGCTCGGAGCCATTAAAATCGACGATCGCGGCCGCACCTCTGTGCTAGGAGTTTATGCTGCGGGAGACATGATTGATGCATTAAAACAGACAGTATTGATTGCGTGTGCCTCAGGGCAAACAGCCGCGTTTGGTGTTGTTTACGACCTTTTAGCCGAGGACTTTAATGGAAAGGATGAAAACAGAAATGTTTAAAACGCGCAACCGCATGAGGCCCAGGTCCTATTTTCTTTTCTTAAGCCGATTGCTCTGTGCATTTATGTTTTGCAATCATTCCTACGCAGCAGATGTCTCGTTTATTATTCCTCCGAAAGTACGCAATCATTTCGCTGTGGCCGCTCGCAAAAATAACTGCGGCTTGCTGCTGGCTAATCTCTCATTGAAACG
Organism: bacterium; assembly: GCA_043757325.1. Taxonomy (GTDB): domain Bacteria; phylum Bdellovibrionota_B; class Oligoflexia; order Oligoflexales; family RGVZ01; genus JAYVPO01. The sequence continues at coordinate 33,888 of JAYVPO010000156.1, read as the reverse complement.
ATTAATTCCGTCGGGAGGCGTCGATGGTTTTGCCTATATTGGTGAAACTTTGGATCTACCGCATTTACTTATTGCTGGCGGGCTGAGTAGCGAAAAAACAGATGATATTGTTACGTTATTAGATGATATTGCATCTCACAGTGCTGACTCCTTGCTGAAAAAAGTGCAGGGATCGATTGCTCGTTCGCAGATCGATAGGAATTTTCTTCTATGTATTGCCGGCCCATCTTGCAAATTTTCGGGTAGCGAAGCCGGACTATATTCATCCATGGATATAAATGCATTTAAAATGCGACGCTTTGCAGAATTAGGAAATGTTAATACAGGCTGGAGAAGGAAAATTAAAGAAAACAGTAAAGCAATTGAAAGCTCGATTATAGTTCTGCCATTTCCCAAAGTCACATCTGACAACGATATTATTGAGTGGTTGTCCATATATTCCCACGAGTTTATGCATTATCACGATAAAGCTTTAATAAAGGAGTGGCTGGACGCAAACGTAAGTTTGGGGCAAAAAAAACAGGCTCAAGATGACTTGTTCGCCAAATACTCCAGGAAAATTCAGGAGCAGTTGTTTCTGGACTTGGACTTTTACACTGTGTTTTTGGAATCAAGAGCATACAACGTTAGCTCTAAAATTGGCGCGATACTGCTTTCAGGGCAGCCCCTATTAGTTGCCGAGTACCATGCAAACATCAGAAATAGATGTTGGTCTTTTCTAAAATCAATAGTAACTGGGGAATTTTTGGAAAAATTAAATATCACGCCAGAAAATGTTCTAGAGTTTTGGCTCGATATTGAAAAAACCATGGAGTTATCTATAGCTCGTTCCAAAAAATCTTAGGTTCAATGGGACAAAAAACTCGGGTTAATCAGAAAAGTCTTTGCCGTTTAAAAAAGTGACTGTCCACTATGACTTTTTTATAGCTAAATCGGACAATCGTGATATCAAGAAAGTGTTCCAAAGCTCGGGCACTTATTTTAAGGATTACCTTTTTGTTAGATCAGTTTGATTATAATAGTCTTCTCAATTCAACCGCAGAGGGTATTTGGGCCATAAATCTCGAAGGCAACATCATCTTCGTAAATGATGCCGGGATGAAACTTTTTGGCTATACCTCAAAAGACCAAATGCTCGGCAAAAACTCGCACGAATTAGTGCATCATAAACGAGCTGACGGCACCCCTTATCCGAGAGCTGAATGCCCTATTTACAAAGCTTTTCAGGCAGGGATATCTGTTCGTCTTGAAGATGAAGTTTTATGGCGCGCCGACGGCAGCTATTTTCATGCGGATTACACTGCTTCTCCTATTAGAAAAAACGGCGAAATCGTTGGCACCGTCACCACTTTTGTCGACAATACGGAACGGCGAAAGATTCAAAGTGAACTGTTAAGAAGTCAGGAATGGCTTGCTGCGACTTTAAAAAGTATTGGTGATGCCGTGATCGCCACATCTGCTGATTCGGATCCGCGCATAGTTTTTATGAATCAAGTTGCCGAAAAGCTTACGGGTTGGTCTTTGGCGGAAGCTCGTGGAAAATTAGCTCTGGAAACGTTTAATATTATTAATCAGCATACCCGCCAGCCTGCCGTTAACCCAGTCCAAAGGGTACTGACTGAAGGTAGAACAGTCGGGCTAGCTAATCACACCGTTTTAATTTCCAAGGACAAGCAAGAATTTGTAATCGAGGATAGTGCGTCTCCCATTCGTAACGAAGAAGGAAAAATTGTCGGAGTCGTTCTGGTTTTTCGCGACGTGACTGAGCTTTCCATGGCGCGAAACGTTACCGAACAAAACGAGAAAAAGCTTTCCGCATTAGCGGACTCTATGCCGCAAATTGTCTGGTCAGCTACAAGTGCAGGTAGTATTGATTTTTTTAATCTTCGTATGCAAGAGTATACAGGTTTAAAAGCTAGCGAACTCGAAAAAAATGGTTGGATAAAAGTTATCCATCCTGAAGATGTCGCGCTGATTGATTTTCATTGGAAAAAATCTTTGGCCACGGGATGTGATTTAAATTTTCAATTTCGGCTTAGACGAGGAAGTGATGGTGCTTATCGTTGGCACATTGGCAGAGGTGCTGCGATTCGAGACGAGAACGACAATATTATCAAATGGTACGGAAGTAATGCCGATATTCATGATCATATTACCGCAACGAAAGACGCTATAGATGTCTTGGAAAGTATGAGCGACGCTTTTTTTTCATTGGACAATGATTGGAATATTGTGCGAGTCAATTCGCAATTTGAAGCTATTTCTGAGATCAGCCGCCAGGAGTTGTTGGGTAAGAATTTTTTCAATGTGTTTTTGCCAGCGCAGGGAATAAAATCCGAAAAGTACTTTAATTTTTTTCGCAAAGCGATGCTAGAAAGAGTGCCGATTTCTTTCGAAGAATACATTGAGCCGCTCAAAATATGGACTAGAGTGAGAGCTTTTCCAAAAGCCGAAGGCGGCGTGGCTGTCTTTTTTACGGACTTTACAAACTATAAACTTGCCCAACAAAAACTTATGCAAAACGAAGAGCGCTTAAGAATCGCAACCGAGAGTGCAAAAATTGGCACATATGTTTTCGATGTGGAGACGCAGTGTTTTGCTTTCTCAAAAATTACGTGCGAGATTCTAGGATTGCCGTTACAGACAACCCACACATTAAAAGACGTGGAACAAAATATCCATCCTGACGATCGTCGGTCGATAGGCTTAGAATTGGCGAAATTATCAGACCGTGGCAGTGGGGGTTATTTCGTTTCCGATATTAAGGTAAGGGGGCCGGATTGTCAGACCCGGCATGTTTTTACAACAGCTCAAAGTCAATGCGAGGAAAATGCAGGTGAGAGCCGCGTTGTATCATTTATTGGGATGACCATGGATATCACTGAGCGTGTTCAGTTGCAGGAAGAATTGGCTATTGCGAAAACAAAAGCCGATCAAGCTAATCACTCAAAGTCAGCATTCCTTGCTAATATGTCCCACGAGATTAGAACCCCGTTGGGTGCTATTCTTGGGTTTAGTGAACTTCTTAAAGACGACAGTTTGCCGGCCGTAGATCGCGATCAGTACATCGATATTATTGCCCGAAATGGTCAGTCTTTGACCCGCATCATTGATGATATTCTTGATTTAGCAAAAGTCGAAGCTGGTAAATTGGACATCGAAGTTATAACTTTTTCACTCTATGAGCTTATGTTTGAAGTGGTAGACCTGTTTTAGGAAACCGCGAAAAAAAAGGATATCTCGTTGAGAGTGGATATCGATAATCTGGTACCAGATCGTATTGATTCGGATCCCACAAGGTTACGTCAAATTCTCTTTAATATTATTGGCAACGCCGTAAAGTTTACTGATCGCGGTGGAGTGAAAGTGCGGGTGCTTGCAAAGTCAAACGAAGATGGAGCAGTGCGATTCACGATCGAAGTAGAAGACACACCGGACGTGGGTTAACTGAAGAGCAAAAACAGCGGCTTTTCCAGCCTTTTACCCAGGCTGATAACACCACAACTCGGCAGTTTGGAGGCACGGGACTAGGCCTTGTTTTATCCAAGCGTTTGGCCGAAGCTCTCGGCGGAACAATTTCAATTTCACAGTCTGCACCGGATTTGGGTTGCACTTTTGTGATAAGTTTTTTGGCATCTGCGCAAAATTTAATACCCGCAAGTAAATCGGAAAAACCGTTAGCAAGTTCCACAGAAATACCGCTAGACGGTTTGCTGGTTTTATTGGTTGATGATTCCCTCGATAATCAGTTTTTAGTGCGGCGAAAATTAGAAACATACGGAGCGCGAGTCGACGTTGCAAGTGACGGTATTGAGGCTGTGGAGAAAGCATTGAGCAAAGTTTATGATGTTGTCCTTATGGACATTCAGATGCCGCGGATGGATGGGTACCAGGCAATGAATGAATTGATTGCCAAAAAATATGCGCGTCCGGTGATTGCATTAACCGCTCATGCCATGGCCGAAGAGCGTATGAAAACTAAAGCGGCGGGTTTTGACGGGCATTTAACTAAGCCCTTAGATTGTGCTGAATTGGTGAATACTATCGAGAATTTAAAGTCAAATCCTAATGCAAATTAGCTGCTAATTTTACTAGTTCTGCGGCAGCCATTTGTCCTGCCAGAAACACGAGCGTGTCTTTTCCGTTTTCAAAAACCACAAAATTCACCCGGTCGTTAGCGTATACGGAATAAGATAAATTTCCACTACGAGCACGTTCGGCCGTTGGAAGCATGCCCAAATTTCCTGAGGTGATAAATTCAACTACCGAATTTTTATCCTGCGCATAAAAAAAAGCCATGACTTTTTTTGTGTCGTAATCAATTAAACTCGCACCTACGGGCTTAAAACCTGGGTCCTGCAAAACTACAGTATTTAATGCCACCGGCGATGCTTTTATAAAGTCTTTTAATTCTGAATCTTGTGTAGTTTTAATGTTCAAGCGTCCGTTGTCTTCTTGGATCGCAATAGTCTCGTAGGCTAAGTATTCTAAAATTGGGAAGTCTTTGGGCCGCGTCGGCATAAAAAAGTAAACGGCCGCAGCAATTAATCCAGCCGCAACGGCGATCAGCGCTATTTTTTTTAGTATATCGAATCGCGATTCCTTTTTCTCCAGCGTATCAATCTGAGACATCTCGGTCATCTGCCGGGTTTCGTCATCCTGCAAAAGCCTCCGTATGGCATCCATGGTTTTTTGAGGTGCGTTAATTTGGCTTAACGTATCTTGGAGCTGACCGCGACGAAGTGCAAACGTCTCGAGTTTTATCTTGTAGTGATTCTGCGCAATCAAAGCTTCAAACTGCCGGCGCGCATCACCTTCCAAGTGGCCATCAAGATATTTTGCCACATAGCCGAAAAAAAATTCGGAGTCATTTTGCAATTCAGACATAATTAAAATTTTCCTTTGGTCATTTTATTCAAACTTAAACCGTTAATTTTTCCCGTGCTCCGGCCAAAAGTTTTCGAACTTTGCTGGCGTCCATTTTCATTGCAGCAGCGGCCTCATCAACCAGCAACCCGGTAAAATCCACCAGAGTCAATATAATGCGCGAATCTTTGTCCAGTGACGCCAAAAGTTTGTTGCGATCTTTATTGGCGGCCGCAATTTCTCCTGAATCAGCCATTAAAATTTCTGACATCACCGTAAGACAATGAAGTTTTGGATTGGGTTCGGCCAAAGTTTTGGCCATGTTAGAGGTCAAGCGTGCAAAGGTAGTTTGGGTCAATTCCATACTTTTGGAATGACTTAAAGACACACCAAACACGGTCTGGAAAACCAAATCCGCGTATCGCACGTATTCACCATTAAAACGATTTATTTGGTCTTCGCTAAATGCACTCTGGACGTTTGACATAGATATTTATACTTTAATTAAGTTTATATTTTATTTTAACGGAAGGTTACTAGGGTGTCAAAAATTGATTTAAGCAATTGGCTGATGGTACTGCCGGCGCGCATCGGTTCTCAACGATTAGACCGAAAACCTTTGCAGGTTTTAGGCGGAAAGCCGCTCATTGTGCGTGTTTGGGAAAAAGTAGAAGGGCTGGAATTATTTGGCGCAAAGGTTCTGGTGGCTATCGACTCCGAGGAAGTTGCTGATGTTTTAAACAAATGTCGCGTTCCTTATGTTTTGACCGATTCTAATCTTGCAAGTGGCACCGACCGGGTTCATGCGGCTTCGCTAAAATTTAAGCAACCTTTTGTGATGAATATTCAAGGCGATGAACCTTTTATAGAAGAATCAGATATCAAAAATTTAGCTGTGGAATTTCAAAAAGCTGCCGCTGAAAAATTCTTCAAAATGGGCACTCTGGTTTTTAAATCTGACGATATTCACAAATTTTCGCAGCCTCAAATCGTCAAGACGATTCTAAACAAAAATCAAACCGCATTGTACTTTTCTCGAGCGCCAATTCCTTTTGCTAGGGAAGGGGGTTTTGATTTCTTCTGGCAGCATTTGGGTATTTACGCTTTTACAAAATCGGCTCTGCAAGAATTTGTCAATTTGCCGGCTAGTAGACTGGAATTAACCGAAAAACTCGAGCAATTGCGTGCCGTAGAGGCTGGCTGGGAAATTTTTGCCAGTGTAGCTCAGACCGAAAGCTGGGGAATCGATACACCCGAAGATCTCCACTTAGCAGAATCGATTTTACGCTCAAGGCCTAAGCCGTGATTGGAAATACTTTTGGAACGGCCTACCGCATTACTACTTTTGGGGAATCCCACGGGCCAGGAGTCGGGGTTATCATTGACGGCGTTCCAGCAAATTTAAAATTAAACAGCGAAAATATTCGTGATTTTCTGGCACGCCGAAAAACAAGTCAATCGGCTTTCACATCTTCGCGCGTAGAACAGGACCACGTAGAAATTCTTTCGGGAGTCAATTCAGAAAATACAACTCTCGGTACACCGTTGACACTTTTGGTGCGTAACGAAAATCAAAAACCGGCAGATTATAATGCTGATTTCTTTAGGCCTTCACACGCTGATTACTCGTACTGGAAAAAATATCAAATCAATGCACCATCAGGCGGAGGTCGGGCAAGTGCCCGAGAAACTGTGGCTAGAGTTCTTGCTGGGGCGATTGCCGAGCAGGTTTTAACAGCTGAAATTCCAAATTTTTCTATTCAAGCTTGTGTTTCCAAGGTGCGAAATATTTCTTGTGATAAAAAGCACTTGGAAAACTTTACTAGAGAAGAGGTTGAAAAATCTCTAGTTCGGTGTGCTGAGCCCGAAACGTCCAAAAAAATGGAAGAGGAAATTCTTCGCGCAAAGACCAAAGGTGATACCGTTGGTGGAATAATTTTTTGTCGGATTAAAAATTACCCCGCAGGATGTGGAGAGCCGGTTTTTGATAAATTAGAAGCCGAACTTGCCAAAGCCATGCTAAGTTTGCCAGCGGCAAAAGGTTTTGATTTTGGTTCAGGCTTCTCGGGTTGTGAAATGCTTGGCAGCGAACACAATGATGCGTTTCAAGAAATTTCTGGAGTTGTGTCAACTCGCACAAATTTCTCTGGTGGAATTCAAGGCGGAATTTCAAACGGCGAAGATATTTACTTTCAAGTTGCGTTTAAGCCTGTTTCAACTATCTTCGCAAAACAGCTCACCATAACCAAAACCTTGAAAAACACTGAAATAGAAAACACCGGTCGTCATGATCCCTGTGTTCTGCCCCGAGCTGTTGTTATGGTTGAGGCTATGGCGTTGAATGTTTTACTGGAATTTTTCCTACGGCAAAAATTAAACCATTTAAAGGCCTAAAGTGTCTGACCGTATTTCTGAAATTGTGGTGCAAAAATTCGGCGGAAGTTCGGTTGCTTCGATAGATCATATAAAAGATATTGCTGCTTTTGTTTCCCATTATTTAAAAACCTACTCTCGAAAACTTGTTATCGTAGTAAGTGCCATGGGAGACCAAACCGACACACTTCTTGAAATGGCAAATAAAATTTCCAAAAGCCCTGCAAAAAGAGAACTGGACATGCTGTTGTCTTCTGGTGAACGCACGACCATGGCATTACTCGCAATATCACTGCAAGAAAATGCTATTTCTTGCATATCTTTGACGGGCTCTCAAACTGGAATTTTAACCAATTCCGATCACGGCAATGCGAGGATAAAAGAAATAAAATGCGAGCGCCTAAAATCTCACTTAAAAACGCACCAAGTTATCATCGTAGCTGGATTTCAAGGAGTTGATCCTATAACAAAAGAAATTACCACTCTGGGTCGTGGCGGAAGTGACTTAACAGCGGTTGCCTTGGCGGTTAGTTTGAATGCCTTAAAATGCGAACTTTATAAAGATGTACCCGGGATTTTTTCAGATGATCCGAGAGAAAATACGCAAGCATCCTTAATTGAAAATATGTCCTGGGAGCAAGGATATGAACTTTGTGCAGCCGGAGCCTCGATTATTCATGCGCGGGCTGTCAGCATGGCATTGCGATATTCTATGCCTTTGGAAATCCGATCTAGCTTTGGTACTTCAATTAAATTTACACGTATGGGAGATTATAAATTGGAAGAACCAAAAATTTCTGCGATTCAGCGCAAAACAAATCAGTCGTTATTTACTGTAAAAGGTTTAAGTCGTGAGGAGTTAGATCTTTTGACCAAAGATTTAGACCACCAAGTTTTGTCGGTGGATTTTCAAAATCAAAAATGGGATCTTCGGGCGTTCCACGATTTTCAGAAAGTTTCACAACTTCAAAATCAATACGAGCTTGTCATAGAACGCGAAAAACAAAATGTGATTACAATAATTGGCCATGGGTTTGATATTCGAAGTGCAAAACTTGATTTAATCTACGATCAACTTGCAACCAAAAAAAGTGCACTTACTATTTCTAACCCAAGTAGTCTAAAAATTTTCTTAGATAAAAACGAAACTATTGAAATTCACAATGGATAAGTCACTATGGATAAGAAATTCCATCCACAGTGTATTCTATCAGCCCACGTGGGGCTTGCACTTCGACTATATCGTCTATTTTTTTGCCCATCAGTGCTCGTGCCAACGGCGAACTAAGTGAAATTTTGTGTTGCTGAATATCTGCTTCCAAATCTCCAACGATGCGCAGTGTTTTCTTCTCGCCGTTGTCACTTTCGGTAACGGTAACAAACGCACCAAATTTTATTGAACTTCCGTCTTGTCCTGAAAAATCTATAATCGTCGATCGCGAAAGCTTATCTTCGAGTTCTGCAATTCGGGCCTCGATCATTCCTTGGCGTTCTCTTGCAGCCGAATAGTCGGCATTTTCAGATAAATCACCGTGAGACCTAGCTTCGGCGATTGCCAAGATGACTTTCGGACGCTCGATGGATTTTAAAACGCGCAGCTCTTCGTGTAGTCTTTCTGAGCCTTCTTTTGTTAAAGGTAAATTCGCTTCGGCCATTCGTCACTCCTAGAACGCATATCGTCCAAATTTTATTTAGAAACTATGGGTTGCAGAAAGGGAAGTTGTGTAAGCTGCCGATTCGACTTTTTGAATATCAGCAGAGCCCGTTTTTCGTGCTTCGCCAGAACCCACTTGGTAAAAACCACCTAATGCTACCTGACTGTTTGGCTGGACGAAAGCAAAAAATAAACTCGCGCCTTTATAGTCTACGTGATCGGGTTGACCAGTTGGATAATCACTGGCACTCATTGCAGGCGCTGCGCTATTATTCGTGAATAATCCGAACCTTACAGGAATGGTGGGAGTCAAGTAATACTCCATGCCACTTCCTAGGTTGTAGGTTTGATCCCTTAAATATTGGCTATTTGGATTGGTAACCTTGGTGTAATACATGGCGTCGGCAGTGACCAGAAATCTCTGACTTGCAAAATAAGCTAATCCAAATCGCACACTTATGGGAACCGACCCCAAAGGCTTGCGATCAACGGTATAAATTTCCAAACAATCAGCCCCGGTTGCGGTACAGGTTAAAGCAGAAGAGGTCTGATTTCCGTTTGCGTCGGTATTAGTTGTGGTTGCTTGAGCTCGTCTTTCCATACTCGATTCCAGCCGCTGCCACACATACTGTCCAGCCTTGACCATTGCACCAAACGATAACTGAGGCGTCACCGAATACTGGGCCCCGATCGACGTTGTCAATGCAGATGCGCGCAATCGTTGTCTTACGTTTTGTGAAAAGTAATTTACGATTTTTGTGCTCGTAAAATTGTAGACTTCCCTGCGATCTTGATAAACCTGATCTAATTCATCGATATTTTGAAAACCAAAACCTACGCCTAAAGAAAAACTCGATGCCACCCGGTAAGCCGCTGCGACTTCAAGCGCATTTGTAGAGGCGCGCGAATTTGCTGTACGGTGGTAACGTTGAATAGTTTGCACGCCAACTTCACCGGTCTTGCCATTCTTCGTGGGTTGCGATACATCGCTTATGGTATCATCCTGATCTTTAATATCCGTATCAATCGTATAAAAAGCAAAGCCCGCAGATAGGCCGGTCACATATTTATCGAGCTTTTGTGTGGCACCAAAAAATGGCGCAAAAGTTCCGCCGCTTTTCTCCGTAAAGTCATTTCCCAAAAACGCCTCTTTGTAGGTTGTTTTCTTTTCGTAAAAAGCATTTGCCGAACCAGAGATGTCATTAGATTGTGCAAAGGCTAGGCCTGCTGGATTATAAATAACTCCGGAAGCATCATCGGCAACGGCGCAGTAAGCACCACCTAATCCCTGAGCCCGTTCACCCACTAAAACATTGTTGTAGTGCAGCAAATCGGCTAGCAACTTGGACTCTGAAAAAAAACTCCGCACTATTAAAATAAATAAAAAAACCTTCATAACTTCAAAACTCCCTTTTTTATGCTTTGGTTTTCAACGTTTTAAATTTTGATTTGTAGCGCTGCTGCTGCGTTGCACCGACGATACTTGTGGCGTCGATTTCTAAAAGTGCTTTGTCGATCTCTGCGTTTCTTTTGTCAAACGATGGATGCGTTTTATCTAAAATTTCCGAAGCGGATTTTTTATCTTTTTTAGACGCTTGCAGGCGGGTGAGAAAGCTTTTTAAAGCTGTCGGACTATAGCCCGCCGCCGTGGCGTATTTGACACCTTCGTGATCGGCTTCAAGCTCCATTTTAGGATCGAGGCCTTTTTGCAGCATTAAATTCATTCCTGCTTTCGCAGCGGTTAGAAAGTTTAAATTGCCGCTACCGGTTGCCAGGGCTAGAACCTTAATAAACCTTGTGGCCTGGTCGTTTTCGTCGGCCACTGGGCGTTGCCTGGCATGCATTTCAGGAGAGTTTCGTTCGATCTTGATTTGTTCAGACTTTTTATCGAGTTCTTCCTTACTCATTGCAAGTAAAGTCTGCATCATATGACGCTTACTTACATGGGCAATTTCATGCCCCAAAATCCCAGCCAACTCAGCTTCGTTGCGAGAAAGCTTCAGCGCTCCCATGGTTATGAAGACATAGCCACCCGGGCAAGCATAGGCATTTACTGACTTATCGTTGAGTACCGCAAACATATATTTTTTTTCTGGGGCGGCGCTAAATTTTGCCACGTAAATGCCGACTTGGTTAATATAGTTGAGAAAGGCATCATTTCCGACGGATCCGTAGACGGTGATGAGCTTTCCAGCCATGCTGCGCCCAACTTCGAGCTCGGCACGGTATTCATCGATAACCTTTTTTTCAGCGGGGGAAATATTTTCTTGTTTATCGGGTACACTCTTTTCGGAAGAGACGCAGTGGGATAAAATTAAGAGTAGTAATATAGAACGCATGATATTTATTTTTCCGTGAAAGTATTAGGATAATTGTAGAGTTGTAATTAAATTTAAGCAAGATAGGAATTTTAAAATGAAATACTTCATAATTTTAGTCAGTGGATTATTTGCGAACGTGGTGTCGGCAGGAATGGTCGAGGCCAAAAAAGACCAAGTGGAAGTTTTTGCTGATGCTAAAAAAGATTCCGCTGTATTACAAAAATTAAAAAAAGGTGAATTGCTGATCGCAAAAGAGCGATCTGGAATGTACTGGTCTGTGAAAACAAAAGACGGCAAGACGGGCTTTGTTTCGGTGCTAAATGTTAACTTTAAATCAGATGGTGAGAATATGGGAGACAGCTTGCGCGCTGCAGTAAAAGAAGGTCGTAGCTCTGGTCCGGTTGAGGCGCACCGTTCTAGATCTTCCGTGATGGGCGTGCGAGGTCTCGATGATAACGATGCCGCAAATGCTGGCTTTGCCAGGCCAAATTTGAAGTCCGTTTATGAAATGGAAGACCGTGTTACGAAGCCATTAGAAGTCGAAAAAATCGCCGACGGCGTCGAGAAAGAAGTAATCGAAAAGTCAAATTAAACGCAGTTCTTCCAAGCGTTTGGACAGTATGCATTTTTGCTTATTACCCAAAGGCTTCAACGTCATTATTTTATTTAAAAGGGATTCTGACAACCTTGCGGGCGGCTTAATATAAACCGGCGCCTGCATTTTTTCTGTCATCGGCATCAGAAGTTTTGTATAAAATTCGGTATTATGAATTTGATTAGGACGAATAATTCCAAGTCGTCCTAGACGCTGCAAGGCGGGTAAGGGAAATTGTTGAAGTTCTGAAAGTTCGAAAACAGAATTTTCCAAAAAACGCTTGTGCAGGATTTTTTTAAGCGCGGGATTTAGGTTTTTTGTTTCGTTGTACTGAAACCAGTTTTGTGGCAAGCCGGCGAATTTTGCTCGCAAAGGAAAACGCACTGGAACAGGTTTTTGTTTAAGCTTTGGGGAAATGTTTTCTTTGCAAAAAAATATTTCAAAATTGTTTTCAAATCGGAAATCATTTAGTCTCTCCGTTATTTCAAATCCTTCCGGCATTTTCCACAATGGGTTAGGAAGATCATCTAGTTCGGCATAGCGGTCGTAAATACCAAGAATATTCAAATCGGATTTTTTAAACATCTCAACCCAGCGAGCCCACGGTGTTTGCAGTTCGTGGGGATGTAAAAATGTATCAGCAAACCAAGTCAGATTTTGGTGTGAAAAACCTTTCATACCATCAAGTCTAGTTTTTAATGCAGGAATATCTTGGGCAAGAAGCTTAAGAATTTCTTGGGCAAGTTTTAAGTCGATTTCGGATAGATAATCAATTTCTAAAATTCGGAAGATTTTTTTTAAAATAATAATCCAGTGTCGTGCCGCCGAATTGTAAATCATGGCCCGGCCCACACCAAAAGGTAATAAATGACTTGAAATTGACATAAGTACAGATTGGGGATCTGACAAATGATGGAGCACTCCATAAATATCGACATAGTCGTAACGGGTTATTGCCGTCATGGTATTTTTTTTAAAAAAATTTTCTAACGGCATATTAAAAAACTTTTTTTGTGAGGGCGTAGTGAACATGCGAAATTTTAATCGCTGTAGGCTTTTATTGCTGACATCGACACAGTGAATTTCAGATTGCATGGTGTCCCACTTTTGCAAAACAATCGGCAAAATTTCTCCGCAGCCTAAAGATAGGGTTTTAGTCCGGCCATGAAACTTTGCAAAACCATATAGTGCGCGGAGATGCTCTCTTGAGCACATGTAACCTTCCTTCCAAACAGGTGAAGCCAGAAGCGGGTAATGTGGGTAAGGAAACCGGTTATAAAAAACAGTGTTTTGCTCAGCGACCAAGGCAGATTCCCAACGATTCGGCAGCAGAAATAATCGGGTTTTTAGGGTTTAACTCACAAGTTCCGTCTGCAGGAATATCGGCAAAATCAATCGATCCAATTCTGCCGTCGATCAACCCTACTACCTTGCCAAATTGTTTTGACATACAAAGTTCGGCTGCTTTAACCCCAAAAAGAGATGCTAAAATCCGGTCTGGAACCGATGGCGGACCACCGCGTTGGATGTGGCCCAAAACCGTAACGCGCGCGTCGATATTGGTTTTTTGATGGAGATTTCTGGCGACGTCGTCGGCAACCCCACCAAGATTTAGAGTTCCAGTGGCAGAAGATCTGAACAGTGGCTTTTTATTTTTTTCGAATGCCCCTTCGGCCACAATCACCACCGTAAAATTCCGCCCGCGTTTAGATCGCTGCTGAATTTTGCGCACGATTTTCGCGTAGTCAAAAGGGATTTCTGGAATAAGCGCAACGTGCGCGCCGCTTGCAATAGCAGCGTGTAAAGCGATAAAACCAGCGTGCCGGCCCATGACTTCCACTACCATGATTCGACTATGAGCTTCGGCCGTGGAGTGTAACCGTGACACACAGCTTGCAACCACATCTACTGCCGTAAGAAAACCAATACTTAAACTCGTGGGTGCAAAATCATTGTCGATAGTTTTTGGAATTCCAATGACCGGAACGCCTAATTTATGAATGCCATGGGCAATGCGCTGGGTGCCGTCGCCGCCTATGATTATTATTCCATTTAGTTTTAGTTTTTTAAAGTTTTCTAAGAGTTTATTTTCGGTTTTTTTATTTTTTAACGGCGAGCCGGAATTCGAAGTTCCAAGAATGGTTCCGCCTCTTTCTAATATCCCCGAAACGTCTTGGGCTTCAAGTTTAATGGTTTGAGGCGGAGTGGAAAGAAGGCCATTGATACTGTCTTTTATGCCCACGATTTCGTTTGTGGATGATTTTTCTTGCAGAGTTCTTACCACTGCTCGGATGGCTGCGTTAAGACCTGGGCAGTCTCCCCCGCCAGTTGATAAACCAATTTTCATGGGTAACCTTTCAATATATGGAATTTTAATAGTAGATTTTTCTGAAACCACAAACCACGATTAGTTTATATTTTATAAAAAATGCCGTTAAGTGAAGAGTCAACTCATATAGGTTTTGTGCCGTGCCAGAATTTATGCTGCCAAAAAATGTTTTAATCATAGACGATGACCCGACGGTTATTGGTCCTATTGAGACCGCATTAGGGCGTATTAATATTCAAGTTATTAAAGCCTGTGATTTAGATACGGCGTTGTATATTTTTAATCAAAGACGTTTCGATGTGGTGATCGTGGAATTGGAATTCGGCCCACTTCCAGGCCTTGCGATGATTCAAAAATGGCGTAAACACGAAGTCCATGAAAAACGACTTACTGGGTTTATAGGCATGACTAGCAATCAAAAAACCGGCACCCAGCAAGCTTTATTAAAAGAACTTGGCGATATTGAACTTGTGGCTAAGCCCGTAAATCCAGCCTTTTTGCAATCATTACTCATCAAAGCTTGCGAACATAAGCAGCGCGCACTGGATAATTTCGGTTTTGAAGAAAAATTCGTTACCCCTTTTGTAAAAGAAAAACGCTACGACCGGGCGATCGAAGAAGTCATGAAGAAAAAAGACACGTTAGGGCCTCGAGCTTGGACCATGTTGCTGGATCTTTATGGCCAGGCTGGCAATCATCAGCAATTGCTTAAAACGGCCGAAAGCATGTTGGTTACGGATGCCTCAAATATTATTGCTATAAATGCGGCAGGTAAAGCGTTGATGAATTTAGGAAAATTTGCCGAAGCCAAAGTCTATTTAGAAAAAGCAGATAAAGCTGCTCCAGGAAATATCGAACGAATAACTGCTATGGCTGATCTGTATTTAGACTTAAAAGATCCCGATAAAAGCGTTGGAAAAATGAAAGAAATTATCGATGTTTATCCAGAAAAAGCCGACACGAAGTTTGATATGTTTGCAAAACTTTACGATGCCGGGTTTGACGAACAGGCAATTAATTTTGGTAAATCAAATTCAAAGCCGGCTGAAATTGTAAAGCACTACAATAATAAAGGTGTGCTTTTGTCCAAGGAAGGTAACAAAGAAAAAGCTGTCGAAGAATACGAACGCGCTCTAAAATTCTTCCCGAAATTTAAAGATAATTTCCGAATTCACTACAATATTGCATTGGCATATATTAACAAAAAAGATCTTGAGAATTTAAAAAAAGCAAAAGATAGCTTAATAAAAGCTTTAGCTCTTGAACCTAAATTCGACAAGGCTAAAACGGCTTTGGACTGGACTGAAGCTGCGCTAATAAAGCTTGGTGATGTTAAAAAAGCTGGTTGATGTCCTGGCATGTCCTTCGCAATAGTTTTCCAGGTCATTTAAATTTCTCTCAAGGAGAAGAAAATGACTCAAACACTCAAAATACGCACGGCTTTTACCAAAGATTTTAAAACCCATTCGATTTACATAGATTTTTCAAAATCGACTGGCTTTACAGGCCCAAGACTTTTAGGAAATGTAAGCCACCTTTGTCAGTCGTCTATGGAACGCGCATTTGTGGCTTTGGAAAATATGGGAGTGCAGCGTCCGACGCAGAAGATTCTTATTAATTTTTCTTGTCTTTCAGCTCCCCACGAGAAAATCGACGGTCCGCATTTGGATTTACCTTTAGTGATCGGATTGCATGGTCTTTTGAAGCACAAAATTGGCTATTTAGACGAAGCGCTTATCATCGGAGAAATTAATCTATACGGAGAAATTAAACCGGTCAAAAATTTGCTAGGCTATATGCTTTTAGCTGTGCGATCTGGAATTCAGCACATGATTATCCCGTCCGCAAATTTGACTGAAGCACGAAACCTTATGCGATTTAGTTTTTTTAAAGATTTAGAGATCTCACTGGCGCCCCATGTTATGGCGGTTTTAACTCAAAATTTTGAGCAAATTGATTTGGATGACGGGGTTTTCCTGGAAGGTCCTGCACCAAAAAATTTTTCTGATATGCGCTTAACATTTGAATTAAAACAAGCCGCAGAATGTATTGCGGTCGGTGGCCATAGTTTACTTATGATTGGCTCGCCCGGTTCTGGAAAAACCATGTTTGCAGAACGTTTGCCAAGTATTCTTCCCAAGATTTCCGACAGGGAATATTTTGATTTGGTGTCAAACCGTTACGCTGCAGGAGATAGTTTTACCTGCGACGAAATCTTTCAACCTTGGACCTTTAGGTCACCTCACCATCAAGCTAGCAGCCCGGCTATTTTGGGTGCCAAAGACCATCCTGGAGAAATTGCTTTGGCCCACGGTGGAATCTTGTTTTTGGACGAATTTCCAGAATTTAGACGAGATGTGATCGAAGGTCTAAGAGAACCTTTGGAGTCGGGAATGATTCACATCGCGCGGGCAAAATACCGAACGCGTTTTCACTGCCGCATTATTTTTGTTGCGGCCGCAAACCCTTGTCCATGTGGGTGGTTTGCATCGGATTTGAAGTTATGCCACTGCGTGCCTACAAAATTAATTTCCTACCAGGCCAAAATTTCTAGTCCTATCAAAGATCGGATCGATATTCACCTAAAGATGCAAAAAGACTCGGCAGAAAGTTATTTTCATATTGATTTCGAAAAAATCAACCTTGCGCTAGACTTTACTCGGCAACGCAATGATGAATTTAAGGTTATGTTTAATGCGACGGCACAGGTTAAAAATTTCTCAGAATGGGTCAATCTGTCGAAAGAGGCCGAGGAAGTCTTGGAAAAAATTGAGAAAAAATTTTATACCGGAAGATCACGCCATAGAACTTTGAAGTTAGCAAGAACTTTGGCTGACTTAGATTTAAGTGCAGAAGTCAGCCCCGCGCATTTAAAATTTGCCAAACACCTTAATAAGTCTAAGATGGGTTCCTACGCAAATCAGAACTGACTTGTTTTAAGTCAGATGTTTCGATTTTTGGACGTTTAGCCTGCTCGATATGCTTTGTTTTCCTGAGCTCTGTGTTTTCGCAATCATTGCCTCCTATAGAACAAAGATTCGAAACAGCAACCGGTTCTTGGATTAGACAGGTTTATTAGAAACCTGCTAATTTGGCAATTAACGTATGCGCACGCGGTTTAGAAAGCTTGCCGACTTGGTTGATTTTGAAACAACTGTTTTCAAAAATAAGTTGAACCTGGGTGGCAAATAATGTTCCTTAAATTTTTGCCATATCAATAACAAAACGATACCGTACATCGCTTTTCGTTACTCTTTCGTACGCCTCGTTAACCTGTTCGGGGGTTATAAGCTCAATTTCCGGTGTGATATGATGTTTAGCGCAAAAATCGAGCATTTCTTGTGTTTCTTTAATGGAACCTATCAGTGATCCAGCATAACTTCTGCGCATTAAAACAAGTGGAAAAGGATGAATTGAGAGCGGCTTTTCAGGAAGCCCGACCACAACTAAAGCACCATCAAGTTTTAAAAGTTCAAAGTAATCTCCCATATTAATTTCAGCCGAAATTGTATTAATAATCAGGTCGAACTTTCCAGCTAGCTTTTTCAATACAGTTTTGTCATGGGTAGCAAAAAAATGCTGCGCACCCATTTTTAATGCGTCTTCACGTTTTTTGTCTGAGTGGCTTAGAACAGTGACTTCCGCTCCTAATGCTTTGGCAATTTTTACTCCCACATGCCCAAGGCCACCTAACCCCATAATGGCAACTTGTTTTCCAGGGCCGGCTCGCCAGTGCATTAGCGGGGAATAAAGAGTAATTCCAGCACAAAGCAGAGGCGCGGCCTTATCGAGCGGGAGACTTATTGGAATGCGCAATACATAGTTTTCGTTGACTACGATAACGTCAGAATACCCGCCTTGAGTTGCTGCCGAGCCATCACGTTCGCGGCTATTGTAAGTTCCGGTCATACCTTCTATGCAGTACTGTTCAAGGCCTTTTTCGCAGTTAGCACAGTTGCGGCATGTGTCGACAAAACATCCAACTCCCACGTGCTCACCGACTTTGAAATTTTTGACTTTTGAACCGACAGCGCGCACAGTTCCGGCGATTTCGTGACCCGGCACAACGGGGTAGGCCGCAGCGCCCCATTCACTGCGCACAGTATGAATATCCGAATGACAGATTCCGCAAAATTTAATATCGATGACTACATCGTGTTCCTTGGGTTCACGACGTGAGAAAGCATAGGCACCGAGTGGTTTGGACGCTGAAAATGCCGCGACACCTTTTGCTGGAATCATAATAAATTTCCTTTATATAAAATACATGTTACGTTAACTCAAAAAAGTATCGGACGCACTATTTTGGTTTTATCGTTTAAAGATTTTTGAAACCTGAAATCAGAACCATTAAACCTGTGCCACCCGTCCTATTAATATTTATACACAACTGTATAAATATTAATAGGACGGGTGGCACAGGTTTATCA
Source organism: bacterium (assembly GCA_043757325.1). Lineage (GTDB taxonomy): Bacteria > Bdellovibrionota_B > Oligoflexia > Oligoflexales > RGVZ01 > JAYVPO01. Next base: position 15,320 of record JAYVPO010000156.1, on the reverse strand, counting down.
GTTTAACAAAACTTTTCCAGAATTTCTTTAATCGCGGGATAAGCCGCATTTGCAAGTTCTTCATGACCCAATTTGGAAGGATGCCAAGCATCCTTCGCATTCAAATAAGCGATATTGTCAATTTGCGCCAAACTTAAGGCGTCCACATAAAAAATTTTTTTATTTACAGGCAAATGAATGCGCGCACAAAGGTCTTTTAACTTCTGATTGCAAAGCTTGGCCAATTCGCAAATCCCACTGCGGAATTCGGGAAGCATAGATTCGTAATATTTGAAGCTGTGAAGCAAATACGGATAAAATTGCTGGTTGGCCTTTATCATTTCTTCTGCGACCTCTCTGACAGCAAAAAAATCTTTAAAATTCGACAGTCCAAAAACAGCAATGCAAGCTGCATTGGGCGATTCGATGATTCGCTTAAGCTGCTGTTCGTAATCATAACAAAAACTTTCCGAAATTTTTTCGAATAGAGAACTCGAATAGTCAAGCGACGACATGCGCCAATCCATATTGTTATGACCAATCCAAACAAGTACCAAGTTTGTGCCAGGGTATTTTTGTAACTTCGTCACTTGAGAATCAAAATGCACAATATTGCCAATGCGCTCAAGAAACTTTGAACGAGTTGATTTGCCAACCAAGGCCATGGCAGATGCGAGATTAATTTTTTTAAGGTTGTTTCCTGCAATGATTTTTTCACACATAAAATCAAACCAAGTGTTTTTGTGCGTCATTCTTACCCTAATAATCATTTCCAAAGGGTTTGACAGAAAAAACTTGGTGCTTAAACTATCGCCAATTAAAATAATATTTGTGAAAAGAATTTGCGACCTCAGAACTTTAGAAAACTTAAAATCTTTAGTCGCACTTTTTGTCAAAAAAAAGACTAACCTGGGTTTTGTATGTTTCTAACGCAGGAATTGTTTGCCAAATCGAAGTACCAGAGAGTGGTACTTTGGTATATTGAATCGTAAAATATTGTAACTTATCGCCCGAGGGCAAAGTTTGCTCAATCGGAAATAGACGCAAAATAAAACCTCTAAAAAACTCACTAATATCCATACCCGAAGGGCTTAGCAGTGGAATATAGGGCTTTAAGGCTCCGCCTGGGGAGGCAGATGTCAAATTTTGGGCATCTGTCATAGTGAGATTTGCAGAAATCGTTCGGCTTGACTGGTTAGGACTATAACTTGGAATGACATCTTGTAGTCTCTGCAAGACAGAACGGCAAGAATCGAGTCCTTTTTCTTTAACCAGCGTATCTGCGATTGTTGTTAGGGCGTTTCGGTTATCGATTTGCTTTTTTTGCCGAGAATCATTTAAGACCACCTGCAAAATTGTCATCGCTGCTAGAACGACTCCAAACATAGCAATCATCACTTCCATTATACTAAAGCCACTTTGAATTTCTAAATATTTTTTATTTTTCATCTATCAATCATCTCATAGTCTTTTCAAAAAATAAAATCCTGCAATTCTTAAGGGTTTTTTGCTAATCTTGCGGTTGTGGAAATTAAAGAAAAATTAAAAAATATCCCTCGCGAGCCCGGCATTTATCTTATGAAAAACGCCAAGGCCGCAATCATCTATGTCGGCAAAGCAAAGAATTTAAAAAATCGCGTTTCAAGTTATTTCGTAGGAACTGATTCCCTTAATGCTAAAACTCGAAAGTTGGTTGCGGACATAGTAGATTATGACATTATTCTGACTAAAACCGAAGTTGAAGCTCTGCTTTTAGAACGCACACTTATTCGGCACCACCAGCCGCCTTTCAATATTCTACTTCGAGACGACCGAGAATACCCGCTTTTGCGCGTAAATTTTAAAGACCCGTGGCCGCGCATCAATATAGTCCGCCGCAAACAAAACGACAACGCAAGCTATTTTGGACCGTTTAGTCAAACCGGGTATCTGCGCACAATGGTCGATGCGGCCTACAAAGTTTTCCCACTTATTCGGTGTTCGCAGTACGACTTTGAGCACGCCAAAAAACCTTGTAACTATTACCAGATGAAATCGTGCCTCGGCCCATGTGTTCTGCCAGTCGATAGATTAGCGTACAACGCGATGATCGAGGACGCCGTTAATTTTGTTCAAGGTAAAAATAAAGTCCTTGAAAAATCTTTACAGCAAAAAATGGAAAAGGCCTCTGAAGACGAAGATTACGAACAAGCTATTCGCTACCGCGATCAATTAACCGCGTTGGCAAACCTGCGCGAAAAGCAAGCCGTAGTTGTTCCGCCTGATGTGGAAGCTGATGCGGTTTCGATCGTTCAAAACGAGAATTTTTCCAGCGTGTATGTTTTACTTATTCGCGAAGGTCGCTTAATGGGCAAAGATATGTTTTTAATTGAACAGCCCATTCCTGTAGATTCCCAAGAAGCGTTAAAGGCTTTTTTAATGCAGTATTACGATGGACGAAATCTGCCCAATGAAATTTTATTGCCGTTTGAGATCTCTGAACAAGAAGATTTCTTGACCCTTATAAACCAAATTGGTCACGGCAAGGTAAGATTTTTTATTCCACAAAAAGGAGTGAAGAAAGACCTTCTCGATATGTCTCGGCGAAACGCTCAATACAGTTTTGATGAAGAGCAAAGAAAAAGAACCCAGGATTTTACACAGCTGGAATTACTGCGTGAAAAATTTCATTTAAAAAGACTTCCAAAGCGAATGGAATGCATCGATATTTCTCATATTCAAGGGACTGCGGTGGTGGCCTCTGATGTGTGTTTTATTGATGGGAAACCCGCGAAAAATCTTTATCGTCATTACGCGATTCAGACCGAACTTGCCTACGGTGGAGATGACTATGAAAGCATCCGGGAGGTAGTTCGAAGACGTATGACTCGAGCTGTGCGCGATCACGATATTTGTGATTTATTGGTTATCGACGGCGGGAAACAACAACTTAATGCCGCTCTTGAAGTTATAAAAACATTTCCTGATTTAGATTTCGATGTGATGGGCCTTGCCAAGTCGCGGTCGGATGCCAAAAAAATTACTGAAAAATTCACCCCGAGTTCGTCACTTGAACGGGTTTTTCAACCGGGACTTGATTATTCCATTCCGTTAGTCGAAGGTTCGCCGGAATTTAGGGTACTTACCCAAATTCGCAACGAGGCTCATCGTTTTGCCATTACTTATCATCGGAAAAAACGCGATAAAAAAGCGCGTTCTTCGACTTTGGAAGAAATATCTGGCGTAGGACCAACTCTACGTAAGCGTCTTCTCGAGCATTTTGTGAGTATCGAATCTTTGCAGAAAGCAACGTTTGAACAGTTGCGAGCGGTACCTGGATTAACACCAAGTACTGCGGAAAAGATCATAAAACATTTTACCGACTCGGTAAATTGACGATAACTGCGTTGCTTGCACGGAATAAATGCTCATTTACTAGTAAGTAAACTCCGCTTTATTCCGCACTTCGCGCCTTGTTCTCCTCAATTTATCGAGCCGGTACACTTTGGTTTATGACTGAATGAAGAAGGGGAGAAATAGGAAGAAGAGGAAGAGGAAGAGGGGGAGGTAGGCATCAAGCTTTGGCGTTAAGTGCCTGATTGTATTGAATATAACTAATGAAGAAATCGAGAATTAAAATCGAAACCAAAGACACCACAACCGCCTGAGTGGTTGCGCGGCCAACACCTTTGGCACCACCTGCTGCGTGAAATCCCTTATAGCAACCGGTCAAACTTAAAACCGCACCGAATATCGCAGCTTTTTCTAGTCCTTGCCAAACATAAAGTGGTTTTACAATCTGCTGAATTTTTGCCATAAAAATTCCTTGGTCTACATCGTAAATAATTATTCCCAGAGTATAGGCAGATATGACGCCTGCGATCACAAACAAAATCGTTAAAAGCGGAAGCATCAAAACGGAAGCCCAAACACGCGGAGCAACTAGGTAATTATAAGGATTTACGGCCATAACCTGCATCGCATCAATTTGCTCGTTGACTCGCATAGTTGCAATCTCCGCAGCCATGGCAGATCCGCCCCGAGCGGTCACTAGAAATGCGCAAATAACCGGAGCAAGTTCGCGGCAAAGTGCATACGCCGCCGAAGCACCGATTAAACTTTCGGCGCCAAAGATTTTAAAGATTTCCCCAAATTGCAAACCAAAAACCGCGCCAATCATCATTCCTGCCATCAAAACTACAGCGACACTGCGGTTTCCCACAAATTCCATTTGTTTCAAAAGTAACGAGAATTTTATCCGCGGGCTAACCGTGCGTTGAAGTGTTTCCACAACAAAAAATAAAATTCCACGGAACATGGTGATGAGCCGCATTGAGGAAATGCGGCTTAGTAAAGTACTTTCGGCGTCTTGAGATTCGCTTACTTCCAAACAGCGCCCTTTTTCTTGCGCCCTAACGGTTTATCGGAAAGATTTTTGGCTTCGATGTAACGCCCATCGTCGGTTCGAGCCCAGCCGTTTTCTACAGTCGTAATCAAAAAATGATCGCCACGCATCGCCGCGCCAACTTTTTTTCCCTTGCCCTGAGCTTGGTCAAAAATAGGTGCTGATTTAGCTTGGATATAATAGACAACATTATTTGTTAAGCCTGACGAGGATTTTTCGGTAGGAGCCGGAGATTTTGCAGGCGCCTCTGTGACTTCTGTCGGAACTTCTTTCACGGGTTCTTTTGCTTCAGCCGATACCTCCTTTTCGGAAGTTCCCGGGGCATCTGGCTTCTTTTCGTTTGAGGTTTCTTCGGCAACAGGTTCGTCCATATTTTCATCGTCTGACTTACTCGTGCATGATTGGAAGGGAATAATGGCTAAGGTTAATAGGGCAGGGTAAATTTTTATACGCATGGTTTCATCCTCTTGTTTAGATTCTCCTTTAATTAAATCACGAATTTACCAGTCGTTTCAAGTACATTACTGGACTATTAAGGTTTAGGGCCTATCCTAACCGAATCACCCCTTGAAGGTAAAAGGTTGGATTTCAACCCACCCTAAACTTACCGCACAGACTGGCGCCAATTTTTTAGAGGATTTTTCAAATGATTCGCCAAATTATTATGCTTTTAAGTTTATTTGCTGTTTCAAGTTGTTCCTCTCAGTCAAAATTTGAAGGAAGCGGCTCTGCAGCGGGTGATGTTAAAGTCAAGCCTCCGACAGAACCCAAACCGGTCGTTGATCCAACAATTCCTCCCGTCCTACCTTCCGGGCCTAGCATTGGACTTACTTGGAATGCAGACTGTTCGCAAAATCAAGTTACAGAAGTGGATTCGGCAACAGCCATTCAATTAAAAGGATTTGGTGAGAAAACTTTGGAAAGTCCTGTGCTCGCCTTGCAGAAATTAAATTCCCTAAAAATTTCCGGTGCAGTCTGTAAACCATCAGAATCACCTCGGGATATCATTTTTATAGTTGATGTTTCGGGTTCAATGGATGAAATAACCGATCCTATTACCAACGGAAATTGCTGGAGATCAACAGCGATTACATCCGCAATTAAGGCTATCGGAGAAAATTCCATCCACCGTTTTGCGGTCGTAACTTTCAGCAGCACAATTCGTGCAAAGTCGACCAATTTTTTTAGTAATCGTACGGATTTATTTAAAGACCTTACAAAGACTAATAATGCTGTAACGGATGTACTGTGCGCAGCTTACGATGGAACTTATTATGATGAAGGCATCAGTGGTGCCAAAAAAATCTTTACCCAAGACGCTAGAGAATCTTTGAAGGAAATTTATTTTATTTCCGATGGCATGCCAAACGAAGGACACGATGGGATCGCAGCCGCAGCAGAATTAAAATCCACAGGAATTCAGGGACCAGCAGGTACTCAATTAGTGAATATTGCAACAATTATGATTGGATTTTTTGAAGACGACACAAAACTTCGCAGCGTTGCTTCGGTGAATGCCAATAATATTCCTTTGCATGCTCGAATCAGTGACGCGTCGAAACTAGTGGTCACCCTAAATCAACTTGCGGCTAGTCTAACAACATCCGCACAGTTAACAATTAAAGCTATCGGTAGTAGTCTACAAAAATCTTTTGATATTTTTAAAATTTTAAAAGGTGACCAATTCGATATGGATGCGTTAGAATTTAAGTCAGAGGATTACCCACATGGGATTCAGTTTTCCATTGAGACACATGACAATCGTAGTAGAACAATGCAAAAAACTTCTAATATTCACTGGAATTAGTTTTGCAACTTTGGTTGGAATCCAAAAAAACGGCCTCGGATCATGCTTATCGACAGTTTCTGGGCCCATCGCATTAAAAGTTTCTTCTTGTGCGATTGTGGATCCGAAATCTTTTGACACCAAAAAACCGTTATTTAAATTTATCGACGATTTAGATTCTGCGGGAAGGGTGCAATTTCTCAAAACATACCAAGGCAGTTTGATATCGGGAACGGTTCTTTTTTCGCAAGCCAATCGACGCGGAGATTTGCCTGAAAAAGGCGTTTTAAAAGGCCAAAAAATCGAAGTGTTTGCTCCAGAAATTTTAGGCTCGTGTGCCAAAAACTTTAATGCTGGTTTAACTGGAATAGTAATCGACGAGATCTGTTGCAACGGTACAGGCAACTCGCCGTGTCTTTTGGAAACCAGTTATGTTGCAAAAGGTTTTTCCACCAAGATTTTGGAAAAAACAAATTCATCGTCAAAAATGGACCAAAAGAAAACCGCAAGCCCTGACGCTGAGATGACCAAAGCGCTTGAATTATTTCAGCAGAAAAAACACGCGAAAGCGGCAGTTATGTTTCAAAAAAAATATAAAAGTAAATCTTTAGATGTGCATGGTTTGATGATAATGGGAGAAAACTACTACGCCATGGATCAGTGTTCGGATGCTATCCGTCCGCTTCATGAACTTTATCTTTTAGAGGAAGCCGATAAGGTTTGGGTTGACGATCAGAAAGACGCTCGCCGCGGAGTTTTTCTTTTGGCGAGATGTTATTCCAAAATGAATAAGCCTCAGAAAGCGGTGTTTTATTTAAATGCCTACTTACTGGAACCCCAAAAATTCGAAGCGGAATTACGCGAATCCTTGAGACATAAAGACTTCGGGTGGATTCACACTTCGGCAGATTTTATTGAATATAAAAAGCAGGCAGAACTAAAACTTAAAAAAATAAAACGGTGAGCCATGAATAAGGCGGCGAATTTTTTAGACGGTTTTTTAACCCAACTTTCTGAACATCAGAAAATATTTGATGTGGTTTCTCAAGACGAGAAGTTGCTAAAGGCCTGCGCAGCCGCAGCTGAATTGATGGTGGCAGCAGTCAAGGTTAATAAAACAATTTTTTTCTGTGGTAATGGTGGAAGCGCCGCCGATGCCCAACATGCGGCAGCGGAACTTGTGGGACGTTACCTTGTGGAACGCCGCGCCATTAGCGCCGAAAGTTTATGTGTCGATCCGTCAATTTTAACGGCTTTGGGAAATGATTACGGATTTGAATTTATCTTTTCCAGGCAATTAGAAGCACGTGGCAAGGTTGGCGATGTTTTCTTTGGAATTTCAACGAGTGGCGGATCCAAAAATATTGTCCGGGCACTAGAAATGGCGCGAAGAAAAAATTTGCAAAGAATTTTGTTAACCAGCGAAAAAGTTTCGCAAGAAGTTGAAGAGCTTTGTGACGTTGTATTGTCAGTTCCTGCGAAATTTACTCCTCGAATTCAAGAAGTGCATATTTTTATTATTCATTTGATTTGCGGATGGATTGAGAAAAGCATAATCCCTGACGGGAGTTAGCTATGGGCATTTCGGTAGGCATGAATTTTTTCAGCCTCTGCAGTGCTAACCCAGCGTTGGCCCAAAAAATCTTGTGTTGTTAAATAATTAATCACGTCTGATATTCGCAATAAAGAATACACTTCGATTCCTTGATCTAATAATTCTCCTCGTGCTAATTTCTTTTTGGAAAAACCAAATTCTTCGCGGTCGACTCCGAGCACAACAGCTTTCGGCTTTAACTGAATTTTTTTAAGTAGGGCAATCGTCTCGGCAACACTTGTTCCCTGGGTCAAAACATCCTCAATAATTATTATGTTCTGATCCTTAGTTAATGGCACGCCTATGAAATTTCCACCCTCGCCGTGGTCTTTTGGTTCTTTGCGATTAAAGCAAAAAGACACATTCTGCTTGTTGCGGTTAAATAAAGTTAAAGCCAAACCAACAACCAATGGAATTCCTTTGTAAGCAGGCCCAAATAGCACGGTGTTCGGTGCAATCAGCTGGTTTTGTTCAAGCAAATCTGCGTAGCACTGAGTCACGTGCCAAAAGCGTTTTCCGTTATCAAAGCACCCTGTATTAATAAAATAGGGACTAATCCGGCCTGACTTGGTTTTGAAGCTTCCAAACTTTAAAGCTCCACTCTCAAGGAGCATTCTAAGAAATGTTTCGTTCATCAATGATTGTTACCACATCTTTTTTAAGTTGTTTAAATTTTACATTCTTTGCGTTCGATATAACCTTATGTAAATTTTCTGAATAATCTTTCATGCGAGCAGAAAAGTCTTCAGCGGTCCAGGCTTTCGGATTGGCTTTGTAGTGGAAAGCCAAAAACTCGCGCAAGGCCGGACCAAGTTCTTCTTCATTGCGAGCTTTTTTGATATTTTTAAACCAAGGATTAAAATTTCTAGCACGAAGGGAATATTTTTTGTAAAAATTCCTAAGTCCTAAAGCACCCATCGTGGATAAAATCCCAAGAAAAAACAAACCAATACCAACAGCGAACAGCGTCCTCGTATCGACCGGAGCTGGAGTTTCTATTTTTTGCTCCTGTTTAGGCTCGGCTTCTACTGGAGCCGATGTAACAGCCGATGTAACATTCGGCGAAGGGTCTGGAGTAGTTATCTTTGCCACCTCGAGTTCAGGAAAAAACTGACTTAAAGTTTCGTAGGATTTTGTTTTGAAGTTAAAAGATTCGAACTTTACGGATTCTTGCTGTGGTTTTAGCACAAAGTCTTTTGTTGGTAAGAAAGCAAACTTCTGAACCCGCTTAGATTTAAGTACTTGGCCCAAGGGTTTTTCCTCAGATATTGGCTTTTCGGCAAAGACTCTTCCGTGGGTGTAAAAAATTTCAGGCAAGCGCACTTCCTTCATGGAATCCAGTACACCTTCACCTTCAACAGTCAATGTGATGGTCAGTGTTTCGCCAACGGTGATCTTCGAACTTGAAATATTTAAGTTAAATTTAAATGCACCAAAAATATCTTTGAAAGACACCGGAATGGGCTTAGGCAAAGGCTCAATAGTCACTTGAGATGTGTCAGAGGAAATTTTCTTTGTTACCATCTCAGAAAAATTTCCAAAGAAGTTTCCAAACGGGAAGTTCTTGGCCATATTGTTTTGCTTTTCAAAAGTCACGTCTGCAGAAAAAACCGGAGTGTTCACCACACCTGTTTTGATTGGGATTAAAATCTGTTGTAACGTGACAACAAGCATTTGTTCGCCTTGAATGACTTCTTCTTTTTGTTGGTCACCAGGAATAGAAACGACCCGAAATTCTGGTGAAGATTGACCTGGGTGATTGATATTTCTCACGCGACTGCGCGCATAAATCTTAACCTCAACCGGAATAGGCTCCCCGAAAAAAAACTTTTTGCCAGGCAAGCGGTATTCGATAGACACAGGGCCTTGAGATTTTGGGCCCGAATTTGGTGATGAGGGCGTGCCAGCCGCTCCTGAATTCCCAGGATTTTGCGAACCCTTAGAGCCGGTTCCGACGGTAATTCGAATAGGTAAGCTAGAGAAAGGTTTGCCTTTGGTTGACAATGTAATTTCAGGAAGCATAAAAACGCCCTCTTTGCGGGGCTGCAAAGTTAAACTGATTCGGATCGTTTTTTTAATTTTAGTAAAATCTGAAGTATAGGACTGACTTGTGGAACGACCTACGATTGAAAAATTCTCGGATAGGCTCGCTTCGTACTTTTCGATCAACTCATCCTGGTCATCAAACGCACCTTCTAGAACAATATTAAATTCAATATCGTCTTGCAGGCTGACATGGGTTCGACTTACTTCGGTTGTAACTGCCTGTGCAAATAACCTGGTGGAAAATAATAATAGAAATAACATTTGAAATAATAGTTTAATCATAAATTGAATTACCAGTCTTTTGCGGGTTGACGTGTTTCTTGATTGCCTTGTGGCTTGAAAAATTTTGCCGGTCGATCTTCCACAGATCGTAAAACCTTATCGATTTCAATTTTTTCTTGAGTAGGTTCAGGCTCTTTTTCTTGCGGTTTTTTCGATGGTTTTTCATTTTGCTTTTCTGAAATATTTTTGTCTGTTGAATCCGTTTTTTTTGGGTCGTTTTTCTGAGTGGATTCTGCATTTTTCTGATCGTTTTGTTTGTCTTTGTCACTCTGTTCAGATTTTTTTTCTTGCTGATTATTTTCTTGATCGGGTTTGTTCTCGTCCGGCTTTTTTTCGCCGTTTTTTTGCTGTTGTTTGTTTTTCTGTTCGATTTTCTTTTTAACCCACTCTAAATTTTCTTTGCTAAATTTATCATCCGGTGCAATTTTCAGGGCTTTTTCATAATCGGCCGCTGCCTTTTCCAACTCACCTTTGGCCACATGGGTGTTACCCAGATTAAATAGCGACTGTTTTGTGCCAGGCAGATTTCCAGCTTTTTCAAAATCTTCGGCGGCTTGCGAAAAATCTTTTTCGGCTTCATCGTACTGACCTAAACGGTATTTTGACGCGCCTAAGCCATACATCCCCTGTGGTGCATTATTGTTTTTTTCAAAAAAATTGGCAGCATCTTCGAATTTTTTTTGGTCGTACAATTTTTCGCCTTGATCCCAGTTAGCAGCTTTTAAAGGACCCTGAAAGAATAAGAACAATATTACGGCAAACATTTTATTTTCCTTCAAAAACAATTCTACGAGTAATAGAACTATTCCAATACTTAAAAACCACTGAAATCTTTCGTGCCAGATTCGTTCTTTGGTGGATTTTTTTTCGCTATCGCTGAGCCCTGATCGGACCGTTTTTCTGTAATAATCACTCAAGCTGAACAAAGCATCTTTGACCCGCACAAATTTGCCGCCCGTGGCTTTGGCAATTTGATCTAGAGTTTCTGGATTTAATTTTGAAATGATAATTTTGCCATTTTCATCGGTTTTAAACTGCCCATTATCGTCTGGAATCGGCCCGCCTTCCACACTTCCGAAACCAAGCGGATAGACATGAATGTTTTTTTCTTGAAATTTTTTAACTTGTTCTGAAAAAAGATCATACTGATCTTCTCCGTCGGTCATAAGCAGCACCACTTGCCCCTGGGAATCGCCAGAACCGCCTTGGGTGAGAGCATTTAAACTTACAGCCAATGCAGCATTGAAATCAGTTCCGCCCAGTGGAATTAAATCCGGCTTAATCAAATCCAGATATTCCATGGCCGCGTCGAAATCATATGTTAACGGGCAAACCGCATAGGCATTTCCTGCAAAAGCTACGATTCCAACTCGGTCAAAAGTTTGATTTTGCAAAAATTCTTGAATTTGAATTTTTACCAGTGCAAGTCGACTCATTCCAACATCTTGTGTCAACATGCTTTTCGAAACATCGACAGCAAGGATGACATCAACTCCACGATGCTTGACGTCGATTTCTTCATAACCCAGTCGCGGCTGTAAAATGGCTAGAACAATAAATATTAAACCAATGAAAAATAGCAAAAATTTCTTGAAATTAAAATTCTTTGCATTTTTTTCTTGGCCAAAAACTTTTTGCAGTCGAAGTTTTCGCTTACTTAATCCCACAGAATAAAAAAACAAAAAAACCGCCAGCACGACAAAAAGCAAAATCCACCAGTCCGGTCGACCAAAAGAAAAACTAAGCAATTGTTGAAAATTTGAAATCAACTTGGAATAAGCCTCCATTTTGACCAGCCGAAAAGAATTTCCAGGCCTAATATAAATAGCCCTAAAAACACAAAATCGGCGAACTTTTCTTCGCGTCTGGCAATGGGTATTTCTTTAAATTTTGCTTTTTCAAGCCGATCGATTGCCGAATAAACATTCCTCAATGCGGCCGTATCCTCGGCCTTAAAATACTGCGCTTGGGTTGTGGCAGCAATATCTTCAAGGGCTTTTTCGTCGATATCGGCTTTGATATAATGAACCTCTCCGTTCACCACAATCGGGGCATCGCCATTTGAGCCCACACCAATTGTGTAGACTCTTATTCCCAAATTTTGCGCGGTTTTTGCCGCAGTCATAGGGTCAACTTTTCCGGCATTGCTTGAACCGTCAGTCATAAGAATAATGATCTTACCTCGCGCATTGGAATCATTTGGATTTCTTTTTAAACGGTTCATACTAACCACCAATGCATCACCTATGGCAGTGGCTTCGCCCGCAACACCGATCTCAACTTGATTTAAGAGCTGATTGAAAATTTGATGATCCAAAGTTAGCGGAGCCTGAGTAAAACTCTCCGTGCCAAAAACAACCAACCCGATACGGTCTGTGCTCCGCTCTAAAACAAATTTTGAAACAACATTTTTAATCGCATCTAAACGAGTCATTCTTTTGCCGTTTTCGATATAATCCTGAGCCCGCATGCTACCTGAAGTGTCCACAGCAATCATAATTTCGAGGCCTTCACCGGACTTTGGCGTCATTTCATTTTTAGGGCTTGGCCTTGCCAAGGCAAACACAAAACAGGAAAGTCCCATGCACCTTAAAATTTGTGGAAGAAAAATAACTACCTTTGAAATATTTAATTCATAATTTTTAAGTAATACAAGGGAAGAAAAATTTACGCCGATTTTATTTTTTTTCAAAATTCTTAGCGCAAAAAAACCCCAAATAGGAATCAACGTCAAAAACCACCAAGGTTGGGTATAAGTTATATTTAAAAATGCATCACTCAGCATAACGACCTGCTGCTTTTTCCTGCTGAATGATTTTTAAGAGCATCGCGCGATCAGATTCCATTTCCTGAACATTTGCTTCTGCAGAAATATTCTGAAAACGCAGAGAAAAACTTTTTTGCAAAAAATTCTGGAAGTATTCTTTATCTGTAGCTGTTACAAGTTCCAAGTCATCCAGTTCTTTAGGCGTCATTTGACGATAATGCTTTTGATCTCGTCTTTCGAAAAAGGTTAGAATCAAAGCCGTAAGTCGGGCGTAAAACTCGCGCGCGTCGTCTGTGGCTAACTGCGCAATTTTTTCTGGTAATGATGGTTCAATGGTTTTCTTCCTGCGGCGTTTCAACCACCTGTAAAAAAAGTAAACTGCAAAAATCGCAGCAATAAATGCCAGCAAAATACAAAACGGCTTTAATATATCCAACGGTACTGCGAAAACATTTAGTAAATCTTCAATATCATGAGGTAAAGAATCTGGTGTCGAAGAATTCAAATTTTATACCCCCACAATTGATTGCAGAAGTTTTAAGGGACTGGTTTGTTCGGAAACTACGATTTCTCGTTTTAAATATTGAGATTTCATTTTGACTTTATCATCGAGAAAAACCGGCAGAATATTGCCTGTTTCTTGGTCTTTCAGCTGAATCAAACCAATGCCGCGAAAATTGACTTCGCGCGAGTCCATTATGCGAATAAGTTTTAATTCGTGTTTTGTGCTCAAGATTTTAAGCGAACGCTCGTAGGAATCCTCCGCAAGAAAATCCGAAATAATAAATATTTGTGCGGGTTTCTGCAGGCGTTGCGAAAGTTGTTTCAAGACTTGATCTAGGTTCGTTGGGCCAACGGAATCTTTAAATTCAGAAAAAATCACATCGAGCATCCGACTTAGCTGGGCACGGCCTTTGGCATAAGGTAAAAATTGGTCTACCGCAGTGGAAAAGGTGCAGATGCCGGCTTGGGCACCCGAGTAAAAACAATAATGTGCAAGAATAGTTGCAGCTTCGCAGCCTGTGTCGATTTTTCTTCTTTCGTCTGAGCCGTAATTTAGAGACAAACTTTTATCGAACACAATAAAAATTCGTTGTTCGCGGTCTTCCTGATAAATTTTAACCTGCGGATGCCCAAGCCTCGCCGTGACGTTCCAGTCGATGCGACGAACGTCATCTCCAACCGCATACTCGCGAAGTTCCTTCAATTCTAGTCCATGACCAACGTGTGAGCTTTTTGATTGGCCGGAAAATAAATTATTCTGTTTGCGACGCATTTTAATTTCTAGAAGCCGAAGGGCTGCTAAAAGATCGCTTGAAAGTTTTTTCCTGACAATTGTTTGACGCATAGAAGTCTTTAAGGAATAGGCACATGATCAAAAATTTTACGGATAATATCTTCCGGCTTGACCTGGTCAGCGTGCGCTTCAAGGGTCAAACTGATTCGGTGCCGTAAAACATCATAACCGATTTCCTTTACGTCCTGCGGCCAAACTTCAGTCCGACCCATAAGAGTAGCGTAAATTCTTGCGGTCCATTCCAATGCCAAACTTGCGCGGGGTGATGCACCGATTAAAATCTTGTTTTTTAAATCGTGAAGTTTAAATAAGCCTGGATCTCTCGTTGCGAAAATAATATCCACAATATATTCGCGCAATTTATCGCTTACAAAACACTTTTTCGCCTTTTGCCTCAGATCTGAAATTTGCGCTGGTGTAAGAACGGCCGTTACAGCCGATTTTTGTGCGGCGTCATTATCGTGAAGAAGTTTTAACATCGCAATTTCATCTGATTTTTTAAGGTATTGAATAACTAGTTTAAATAAAAACCGGTCAACCTGAGCTTCAGGTAAGGTATAGGTTCCTTCTTGTTCAATCGGGTTTTGGGTCGCAAGTACAAGAAACGGCTCGTCTAGTTTGTAGGATTTCAAACCTATGGTAACTTGCTTCTCGCCCATTGCCTCAAGAAGGGCCGACTGAACTTTGGCCGGCGCGCGATTGATTTCGTCTGCCAGAACCAAATTCGAAAAAATAGGCCCCAAACGTGTGATAAAATCTGTGGATCTGGGGTCATAAATTTGTGTTCCGATCACATCGCTGGGAAGCAAGTCGGGGGTAAACTGGATCCGCGAAAATTTTAAATGGCACAATTCAGCCACGGTTTTAACCATGGTGGTTTTAGCGACTCCAGGAAGTCCTTCCAAAAGAACATGACCTTCGGCAACAAGTGCGATTAGCAGCCGATTTGCAATATGTTTTTGCCCGACGATTTTTTGTTCAAACGCATTTTCAAAAATTTCTAAAATATTTTCTGTCATAACAAGATTCTCATATTCTCATATTCTCTTACTCTTATACTCTTATACTCTTATACTCTTTTACTCATAATCTCTTAAATTGTTTAACCACGGACAGATTGTAGCATAGCAAATTTGGCAAAGAAAAATGAAAAAAACGAGGCTTGTGCACTTTTATAAAACAAGC
>JAYVPO010000155.1:0-4548 GCA_043757325.1 bacterium | reverse complement strand
CTGGATGACTGGGAGAATCCGTGAAATATTATCAGCCGCAGGGGAAATACTATGCGCAGCACAAATCAATATTCCATTCTTATTCACTTGGGACATGTGCTTAAACAGTTTCCTGAAATTGACTTAGTCGACGCGCTTTCGTCGGGGCAAATAGAATCCAAAAAATGGCTCATCCACACAATGGAAGACTTGCAAATACCCTTAGGAAATATTTTTGTCTTAGCAGGCTGGTGGGGAATGCTTCCCGCTATGATTTTCGAGAGTAAGCTAGACTATAAAAATATTCGCTCTTTTGATATCGATCCCTCCTGCGCTCCAATAGCAGATAGTTTAAACAGAAAATATGTAATGGAACAATGGAAGTTCAAAGCAACTACCCAGGATATTTTAGAAATCAACTATCGCACTCACGCCTATTTCACCAAGCGAGCTGATGGCACAATGGCAGAAATAATAGATAGTCCAGACACACTTATCAACACCTCGTGTGAGCATATTGTGGATTTTCCTGCCTGGTGGGAAATGATACCAATTGGAAAGCTAGTTGCCCTTCAATCAAATAATTTAAAAGAAATTCCTGAGCACGTAAACTGCTCTGAATCGTTAGATGATTTTATAAGAATGGCCGCCATGTCGAAAATTCTTTATAAAGGAGAGCATCTGGTGTCGGGCTATAAACGCTTCATGATTATCGGCTATAAATAGATGGAATCAGATTTAATTTGGTCAAATTATGACTTCGGCGCCATCCCATTTGAAAAGATTGTTCAAGTGGGTCAAAGATCTCTTTTATATCGGGATCTTTTTTCCGTTAGCTGGCTATTGGGCCGATATTGTAATTATCACTGCAGCTATTGTTGGCCTCATGGCAGAAGCGATACGCGTGATCATCGACCCCTTCCGTTGCTAATTAGCACCATGGACGAGATTAAGCGGCAAGCGCGATCAAAAAATTTCAATTCATTTCACTTCAGCTTTTCTGGAGGAGAGCCGACACTTCATCCAGGTTATATCGAATTGTTAAAACATTATTCTGCCGACAATCATAACGCTAACTACCAAAGTGTGCACATGACCACCAACTTGAGTGCGGGGAAAATATTTTGGGATAAATATTTAGATGCGGTCTCCCCTTTGAATAGAGTTTCTATCACAGCCTCCTGGCATCGTGAAGCGGGCGTTCAGGATCCTAAAGGACACTCTGAAAAATTCGCGGATAAACTGGTTTACCTACAAGAGCATGAGGCGCAAACCACCATCAACATGGTCATGGTACCCAAGTGGTTTGATTTAATTTGGGAAGAAGCACTATATTTTCATGGTAGAGGCTTGAACGTGACACTCAAGCCTCAAAGCGACCCTACCGCAAGCAAAGTGGTGCCGGAATATACGGAAGAACAATTAAAAAAACTCCATCTTGGCATGCCTCAAAGAGAATTCACAAAAGCTCGACTAAGCACATCTAATCGCGCAAAAAGGCCTTCGCCAAAAATTTCCCTTCCAGAGCGATCTATTCCAGGCGGAGACAACACGGAGATTCCTCAAACCATGCAAGTGGAATTAACCGATAGTGATGGCAAACGTTGGTACTTAGACCAAGCAGAGCGCTTCAACGCATTTAATTTCAATCGATTTCAGGGTTGGAAGTGTGAAAGTGGATTTAGGTCCATTATCATTCGAGAGCCTGATGGAAGCGTTAAGAGATCTTATAGTTGCAAAGACGAACCGCTGGGAAATATTATAACCGGATTTAGTTTGTTCGATTCACCAAAAGTCTGTATCACGCCCACTTGCGTAAGTAGCGCGGATAGCAAGATTCCTAAATTCAGGAATTAAATGTATTTTTCGCATGACATAAAAACCGTGCATCTTGAAATCAGCAGCCTTTGCAATGCGCGATGTCCGATGTGTTTACGAAATATCTCAGGCGGGAAAACAAATCCGCTGTTGCCCTTAAAAGACCTGAAAATAGACGAGATAAAAAAAATATTTTCTTCAGAATTTCTTCAACAACTAAAACGTATCTATCTTTGCGGCAACTATGGTGACCCGATCATGGCCCGTGACACATTGCTTGCACTAGATTATTTTCGGCGAGAAAATCCCAATCTAAAACTAGAAATCTTTAGTAATGGATCGGCCAGAAACGAAGTGTGGTGGAAAAATCTAGCAGCGCTCAAGGTGGAAGCACACTTTGGAATAGACGGAATAGGCGCCACAAATGCCATCTACCGTAGAAATACAAATTTCGATCTAGTTATGAAAAATGCGCAAATATTTATCGAACATGGGGGAATCGCCCATTGGGATTTCATCGTCTTTAGGCATAATGAACAAGAAATAGATTTAGCGAAATCCCTAAGTGAAAAGATGGGATTTAAATCTTTTCGAACAAAAAAAACTGGCCGCTTTTTTAGCAACCAGAAGGGTCATGTAAAAAACCGACAAGAGGTTTTAAATGAAAACGGCGACATAGAATATTTTCTTGAAGCCCCATTAAATTCTGAATTTTTCAATCCCTCCTTACAAAAAGAAAAGCAGATTTCGGAAGCAAATGGTTCCTTTGAGCTTTATCTAGACAAAACAGAAATCAGCTGCAAAGTGGAAAAAGAAAAAAGTATATTTGTCAGTGCTGAGGGCCTTGTTTTCCCCTGCTGCTGGACTGCGATCCAACTCTATCCTTGGTACTCGAAACCACAATCCACCCAAATATGGGAATTATTGGGCTTATTGCCGCACAAAAAAGACTCACTCAGCGCGCTATTGCATCCAATGGAAAAAATAGTAAATGGAGAATTTTTTCAAAAAATTGTTCCCGAGAGCTGGGTTAAATCGAGCGTCAAGGAAGGAAAACTAAAAGTTTGTTCTAGAATTTGTGGGAAAGATTTTGATCCATTCAGAGATCAATTTGCGCCAGCAAAGTAAAATGAACGGTTAGGAATTTCCCTCGGGCACTAGATCCTCTCCAACAAGTGCGGCACGCCAATCAAAGGAATGTTGTCGAAATTCCTTGAAGTGCTTAAACGCGAACTCAGGATTATTTAGCCTATGAAGCTTATCCCATTGCGAATAAAAACTTTCCATTAGGTGGCCCAACTTGAGCGGGGTTAGTCCCAATCCCAACTCGCGGTCTAGCCTATGACTGCGCAAATCCTGCATGAGCAAATCGTCTAGAATTAATATTTTTTCTGACTTAATTTTAATTTTTTTTAGCGCCAAAGCGTTAAAGACAATCACTCGCATATTAGAATTTGTGGCGAGCTCAGAAAGAATTTTTTCCCTCAACCGTTGCTCGGGAAAGTCCCCTTCGGCACTAAGCAAATAGCAATTGCAATATACAGGGAAAACTTCGTCTATAAAAGCTTGGGCACTTTTTCGATTCGAGAATAAAGCAATTCGCTCAATTTGTAGGCAATCCAAATTCAGGTCGAACTTTTCCGACAGAGGGTATGCCGAGTCCATGTTTAGGTATTCTCCAGGGAAGCTCGCACACAAAAGGACGCCATGAATCCAATAGTAACCATTTGGCGAGGCCCCCCTCTTTAAATTTTTCCGACGATCGCACTTTAAAAATATAGTCGAAGATCTCCCAGTCTGCAAATGGATGAACCCAATCCAAGTTATCCTGAGAATATGCCCATGTGCGGTAAGGACCTTTTACTAAATAATTTAATAGCATGAATCTATTTAGAATATCTTTAGATTGCATCAACTTAAATGCTTCCGAAATAAATCCCAATTGCTCTTGATAAGCCACTCCCGCGCTTGCATCTTCGCCAAAAAGTTCTTGAAGTTTTGCGTTGGGAGTAATTCCGAAATTTTTACCATAAGACGCACTTAGGTTAATCCAAAGAGCCGCAATTTCACGACTATCAATATTTTTCGTTTGAGCAACATATGCCAACAGTGCTCCATTTTTGGGACCCCCAAAAAGTTGATCCCCAAGCTCTCCAGTGAATATGCGCGTATCGGCCAATCCTTCGTTTTCAATGGCTAATTTTTTTGACAAAAATGGATTGTCTACCCAGAACGAAAATTGTCGCTCACGCTCGCGCGGGATCACATCGCCGGAGAAATTAACTTTGCTAAACGTAACATCAAGGTCCATTTCTTGAGCTATTTTCTGAACAATATTTTGTTCAGAAAGGGGCTGGATCGCGGAACATACATGCACAAATTTGAATTTTTTCTTCAATCCTAATTTTATGATTATTCCTGCCAGCGCAGTGCTATCAGTGCCTCCAGAAATCAATAGCGTATTATTTTCCGTTGCCAAATTTTTTATTTTTGATTCAACCAACTCTAGAAAATATTTTTTGTCTAAAGATTCTTCCCCGCGATATTGAAAAATGTCTATGTAACATTCTTGTTTGCCATTGCGAAGAAAATGGCAAGGACGCATTCTCTTGATTTCGTGAAAAGTTGTTTCATCGGCAACATAGGTTTGTCCGCCCAAAAACTGAAGCTGATGATTTGTTTTTATATTTATTGTGGGAGATGGAATGGTCTTTAGAAGTTCACAAAAATTATTCGAAACTTTCTCTTCGG
>JAYVPO010000154.1:0-4569 GCA_043757325.1 bacterium | reverse complement strand
ATAGGCTTTAAGAAAAAGAATTTGGGCTATGGGTGATAATGCTCTTGCTCAAGCACGATCTTGAGCGCCGCTTTTATTTTAATTTGTCGTTCGAGCGTTATCCACTGACCAGTGTGACGTTGATAAGCTAAATCGCATTGACCCCCTTCGAGAACTTTTAGTCGTGCGAATCCCACGTCAAATGTTGAACTAATTGCCGTGGGGAGTGGGCAAGCTCTAGTTGCAATGAAGTAGAAAAAGCCGATCCTCCACGCCGTGTAGATGTCGACAATATAGTTTGTGTTAGGTTTTTTAGGTGGTGGCATTATGTGCGTTGCTTTTAACTTTTCAGTAACCATTTTATCAGCAAGTATTTTTATTTTTTGTTTTTCAACAGGTAGAAGCTTTGCTTTGGGTAATTTGTTAGGGTTACGAGCCCAAGTCATTTGTGAAGGCATAGAATATTGTCGACCTTTCATGTTTTATTTTTATATCCTGAAATACTTATCACAATGTCACGAGGGGAGTGTACAGGTATGTACGAAAATATTTCAGTAACGAAAAAAATAATTGGAAAACTAAAAGAAAAACAAAGCGCGGCGCAAAGACTGGGCAATATGAAGTCATTTATAAAAGCGCGTTCGCTTTATCTTTTTCTGGCTCAAAAAGCTAAACAAAAAGATGTCGCTAAAATTTGCAACATCTCGACCGAAACACTTCGCCTTTGGGTAAAAGATTTCATGTTGCGTGGGATGAAAATATTTGAAAAAATTAAACCACCAGGTCGCCCTGCAAAGCTTACAAAGTCACAACGCCAAGAGCTTGAACAGATGATCGATCTTGGTCCGCAAGCTTCTGACTATTCAGGCGGTTGTTGGCGTAGTCCGATGATTCAAGATCTCATTCAAAAAAAGTTTGGTGTTTTTTACAATGTTTACTACATCGCCGAACTCTTAAAGTCACTCAACTATTCGTTCCAGAAGGCACGTTTTGTAGCCGCTAATAAAGATGAAGAAAAGCGTAAAAATTGGTTAGAAAAAACTTGGCCAGAAATCCTGAAACTTAGCCAAGAAAAAAATTCATATATCTTATTTGGAGATGAGGCATCGTTTCCGCAGTGGGGGAGCCTTTCTTACACTTGGGCTAAAAAAGGCGTCCAACCCACCATCCAAACGTCCGGCAAAAGGAAAGGTTACAAAGTTTTTGGACTTATAGACTATTGCACAGGACGATTTTTTAGCCAGTCCATACAAGGAAAATTCACTTCCGATACTTATTCAGATTTTTTGCGATCTGTTATCGCACAAACGAGAAAACATCTCATAATCATTCAAGACGGAGCTCGTTACCATACATCCAAGCAAATGAAAGAATTTTTTCAAATGCACTCAAAAAAAATTACCATTTTTCAAATGCCATCATATTCGCCGGACTACAACCCAATTGAAAAACTTTGGAAACAAATAAAACAGCACGGTACACACCTCGTCTATTTTCCAACCTTCGAAAGTCTTATCAAAAAAGTTGACGAGATGCTCGTCAAATTTAAAAATGTAAAAGAAGAAGTTCTTGATCTGTTTGGAATGTATAAACGAAGAGCTTAAAGCACGGATTTAGACCAAATTACTTTTCTTGAATACTATAGAAGTGCATTTAATTTATACCATCCTAACTTAAGCGCTGAAGTTCTGGATTTGCATCCTCAGAAATCAAGTGCCGTGCCTTTTGAGCTGACTGGCTCTGAAACTGCAAAATATGTTGATTATCTACGAAAAATTTTAGACGATAGAGAATTCACGGTTCTTTATAGAACTATTGCGCTTGGAGAGACTCTTCAAGTTGTCGGAAATGACCTGAAAATAACTAAAGAACGTGTTCGACAAATCAGAGATTCTGCCATTGCTAAAGCAAGAGAGTTTTTGCAGTTCAATGAAGCTCGTAGGACTAAACCATAATGTTAGTACCCATTCATCCTATTAAGTGCCTTCAAGATCACGTTGCAATTCAGCCTGATAAAATTTATTACAGTCAACCCCTTAACGGGTCATTAATTCATTACACTTACGCAGAAGTTGCCACTCAGGTTGCTAAAGTTGCAAACTTTTTGCAGAATAACGCTATTAAATCGGGAGATAAAGTCGGCCTTATTTCCAAAAACTGCGCACAATGGCAAATGGCCGACTATGCTATTTGGGCTGCAGGTTGCGTGAGTGTGCCATTGTACCCAACATTACCGGTTGAAGAGATGTTAACTATTTTGAATCACGCGGAGGTAAGTGCGATTTTTGTTGGCAAGTTAGACAATTTTTCTGAGGTGTTCAAAGGTATGCCGAAAAACCTTCTCAAAATCACGTTTCCATTTTTTTCAGTAGCTGGCGAAAATACATTTGCGTGGAATGAAGTTTTGAAAATGCCAGCGACGGCATTTAGTCCGGTTTTCGCACCCATGGATGAACTTGCAACAATTATTTATACTTCTGGCACAACGGGCGAACCTAAAGGTGTGATGCATAGTTTCCAAGGGATGATGTTTGCGGCCCGAGAATTTGCCAAAGAAATTAAAATATTCTCTGATGACCGGTTTATATCCTATTTGCCTCTAGCCCATGTGGCTGAAAGAATGGTTACCGAATTAATTCCACTGCATCTTGGGGCTCAGGTATCTTTTGTTGATTCGCTAGATACTTTCGTGGCCGATATTAAATGTGCTAAACCTACGATTTTTTTAGCAGTGCCACGTATTTGGGAAAAATTTCGCAACGGAGTAAATGTAAAAATACCAAGAATTGGCACCCTGGTGAAAGTTCCTATTTTCGGGAAAATTCTAGGCCGGATTGTGTTGAAAGGTTTAGGTTTAGATACCGTGCGCCACGCTGGATCCGGTGCGGCGCCAATTGATCCCGTAATCTTTGATTTTTTCGATGGACTTGGACTCCGGATACAAAATTTATATGGAATGACTGAGAATTTTTGTTACTCGCACCGCTGCCCCGATGGGCCGGCGCGCAAAACTAGTGTTGGTCCGCCGATGCCATTCGTAAAGGCTCGGCTGGGAGAAGACGATGAAATTCAAGCCTCATCGCCCGCTACAATGTTGGGTTACTATAAAAATCCAGAAGAAACTAAGGCATCTTTTAAAGATGGATTTTTTTGTACCGGCGATCAGGGTAAAATCGACGCCGCCGGTAATTACTGTATTACTGGCCGCATTAAAGATCATTTTAAAACCGCAAAGGGAAAGTTTGTCAGCCCCGAAAAAATTGAAAAAACTTTCCATCTGGACGAAATTTGCGAGGGGCTTTGTGTGGTTGGAAATGGCCTGACTCAACCTTTGTTGATTGCAAATTTGAAAGCTACTTGCAAAGAAATGAAAAGAGAAACACTTCTGTCTACGATTTTAGAACAGCTTAAACTCGCAAACAGCACGGCTATGCATCATGAAATCGTGGGTGCTGTTATAGTCGTGTGCGAGGAATGGAGTCTAGAAAATGGATTTGCAACGCCGACTTTTAAGTTAAAACGCCGCGAAGTTGCGAAAAAATACGCCGGTATTATTAAAGATGCTGCCAATGGCAAAGATAAAGTTGTCGTACACTTTTAGTTTTTGCCCGTTAAAATGGCGGAATTACCCTTTTTCTACGCTCGGGACACGTACTAGTCGCTTTCGCAATAGGTACTAATTGTTATTTTTTGAGTGCACCCAATTCAATATCTTCTGACGTTCTTCGTTATTGTACTCTTGATGTACTTGGCTCATTATTTGGTTCATTTCGAAAAGCTCTTCGTCTGTTATATTTTCGCGCGAATATTTCGCGCAAATCATAATCTCAGGATCTTTAGTTCCAGTGCATAATTGGAAATTGCGGGCATCTTTACGAAAATAATTGTACAAATCACCGTTCGACATTCGAGATACAATATGCATCTCAGGAATTGCTTCAACCACCTCGAAAAAGTCTTCAATTTGTTCCAATGAACGCGATCCCGCTGCACTTTGGTACTCTAGACCTAACTCACTAAAACTGAATGGATCAACGGAAGGGCATATTTTGTAGAATTCTCGATTTGTGTATTTCTTCATGCGTTTATAATCGGGAATACAACCGCCGTACTTTAAGGTCCGCCAATGTCCTTTGCAAAAAAATCAGCGCAAGTCGAATATAGGCAATCATAATTTGAGGAAATTAGTAAAAATGTCAAAGAATCAATCAATTTTTCTCGGAACTACTCAGACAGGAAAACGCGTCAATGTGCCATTAGTCGAAAATATCGATTTACTGTTGATTTGGTTTGACCAGTTTGAACCGCTGGAAAAAATAGATATTTATTGTATTGCAGAATTTATTATGAAAATGTTTCGAAACCAAGGGTTTGAGGGAGATTTAAAAATAAACATTGCACAATTAGAAGGAGAATTTGAAAAAATTAAATCCGTCGAGCCGTTCAAATATTTATTAGAATCGACTGACTTACTTAACGCGTTGACCCGCATTAGGGCCCGTCACAAAATAAGTTGTGCTTCTTGCCGACAAGTTGTGTTCAGATTTGAAAGTTTTCTTGGCAAAAAATACCGGAGTTTGTCCGCGACAA
>JAYVPO010000153.1:0-120040 GCA_043757325.1 bacterium | reverse complement strand
AAGATGGAGGCCGCGAGAATAGATTTGCAAAAATCTGACTCTCCATCCTTTGTAAGTCAATCAGAGCAAAGGTTATATGCTTAAGCTAGTGCCATTGAGTGCTTAGCCCAATTGATCGCCGCATCGGTAAGCAGATCATTTGGTTCGCGAAGAATTTTTTCCATAATATCTCGCCTGCGGATAAGTTCCGATTTTGAGAGTTGGTCATATTCCAATTGAGTCATTTCCGGGCATAATTCTAGAGTAGGATCTGAGTCGCCGCTGCATAAGCGATAGCATTTTCTGCCTTCAACATAGTAATTAACGGCCTCTAAGGCACCAGCATATGATGCGATATGAAGTTCTGGGTGGTGATTGACGATATCTAGCATCTCGAGAATATCATCTAACTCTCTTATTTCTCCCAATGCCATAAGATATGGCAACCCGTAAGTTGGTAACATTGGACCTGGCAGTGGCTTACATCGTTTATTGAACTCACTATGACTTAGTTTCTTTTTCATGATAACTAGTCGGCGACTTGTTAAAACACTTGAACGTCTTTTTATGTCTCTGGATTTTAAAGTTGTAAATTTGTTTACTTGTGCAAATAGTTATTGGAGCTTATTAAATGACGAAAGCAATTTTATGTCGATTAGGGACGACTTCAACAAAGAAGAAAGTTACAGTCCCGTCATTTTTTGAACCTTTGTTGCTCTATTTATGGATTGATCAATGGAACACAACAGAGCAGGTCGATATCTATTGCATGCTAGAGGTTGCCATTTTAAAATTTTTTAAAAATTCCCAACTGATTTTTTATGAACTAAATTCTTTTTCGCTTATTTTTCATGAGCTCTCTTCCAAAGCCACGACGGAAGGGTTCAAAACAGCCCTGATTCGCGTCAAACTTGTTAGTTCACTTGACCGAGTGCGTTATGGAAAAACCATGGTTTCAGAAACATATAAGGATTTATAGAATGAAATTTCGCAAAAAAACAAATCTCGATTAATTTATTGAAGCAAAAATCAGAGGTTTACACTGCCCACAAACTAATTCTCACATTCAGTTGGTCTATAGCTCGCCTTGCAGAGCAACTTTGTTTCCTTGGGTGATTAAAACTTCACGAGTTTGGCCTGCTATTTTCTCTTTGCTCGCGACCCGAACCAGTCGAAAATGCTCGTTTCGCCCGTAAAATATTCCTGGTGTTTTTTGGCTCTCATACAAAAACAATACTTCGCATTTTTTATTGATTTGATTTTCAATTTGGCGGTTGGTAATCGCATCTTGCACGGCATTTAATTTTGCTAAGCGCGATTCCATTACTTTTTCGTCGATTTGATTTTTAAAGCGAAATGCGGCGGTGTTTTTTCGTGGAGAGTATTTAAATGCAAAGATAAAACTATAATTCACTTTCTCCACCAAATCTAACGTCGCGGAAAAATCATCGTCTGTTTCCCCAGGGAAACCGACTATTAAATCAGTAGAAATGGCCATATCCGGCATGCCTTCTTTCAACCAACTAATTTTCTCGAGATATTCTGCCGCAGTAACTTTACGCTTCATCGCAGCCAAAATTAGATCGCTTCCGCTTTGCACAGGCAGATGAATATGCCGTCCAAGTTTTTTATTTTTGAAAAACAATTCCGCTAGAGGCTTTGTAAAATCATGGGGATTAGACGTAGTAAAACGCAGCCGCTCTAGTTCAGGAATTTGACTAACCAAGTCCAGAAGATCTACAAAAGGGCTTTGATCGAAAGAATTCAAGGTGCGCGAAGCGATTAAATCAAGGCCATAACTATTTACGTTTTGCCCAAGAAGAGATATTTCTTTGGCACCTTGGCGTAAAAGCTGTTTGACTTCCTGGAGAATTTCTTGCGGTGTTCGACTGACTTCCGGCCCACGGGTAAACGGCACAACACAAAACGTACAAAAATTGTTACAACCTTGAACAATATTTACATAACGGCTAACGTTATTTTTGCCGCTTACACTTGGTATAATCTCGTCGAAATTGGCAACGGGCGTAGGATTTTCTTTAAGTAAATCTCTTTTGAATCCAAGGGAAGTTTTTTGAGAAGATTTTAGCAGGCTCGGTAAATCTTCAATTTTTGATGGTCCAATTAAAAAATCAATCACCGGAGCGGCCTCGAGAAGCTTTTTGCCTTCGGCTTGGGCGACACAACCTGCGACCACAATTTTCATGTGCGGGCGGTCTTTTTTTATTCCGTTTAAAACCCCCAATCGAGTCATAATTTTATGCTTTGCTTTCTCTCGAATGTGACAGGTGTTAAGTACCACCAAGTCCGCATCGTCTGCCGACTGAGTTACGGAATAGTTTTCTCGTTGCAATAAAACAAGCATTCGCTCGCTATCTGCAATATTCATTTGGCAGCCCCAAGTTTCGACAAGGACTCTTTTCTGCGGTATTGGTATTGAGGTTTCTAGCATGTTTTTTTTATTTCGAATTCGCAGAATTTACCGGCGATTTTTTTTGCGTTGTTTTCTTTCTTGCTTGCGTTTTTTCTTTAAGTCATCGCGATCGACTTGTTTTTTGGGAGCAGCAGATGCACCACCGCCAAACAGTCCACCAAACGGATCGCCAATGCCAGCACCACCTCCACTGCCGCCGCCAAACGCTCCAGAAAGGCCGCCGCCTGCTCCCATGGATTGGGCCATTTTCCGCATTTGATTCAGTTGGTTAAGTCCGCCCATACCTGGGATTTTGCCCAGCATTTTACCCATCAATCCTTGGCCCATTCCGGCCATCATATCGCGCATGGACTTAAAACGTTTGATCAGTTCCGCAACTTCGTTCCATTTTTGGCCGCTACCTTTTGCAACTCTTTCAATCCGTTTTTGGTTAAAGCAGGAAGGATCAATGCGTTCTTTTTTGGTCATGGAATCAATCATGACTTTGATTTTGCTAAGCTCTCCGTCTTCGAGATTGAGATTTTTAGGCAACAAGCCCTGCATGGGAAGTTTGGCAATAATATCCTTAAGCGGACCCATTTTTTGAATGGCAGACAGTTGTTCGTAAAAATCTTCGAACGAAAATTGCCCCCGTAGCATTTTCATCGCGGTTTCTTCTTCGTTTTCAACCGAAACCCGATCGAAATCTTCCATCAAACCGACGACATCGCCAAGTCCCAAAATTCGACTAGCTAAACCTTCGGGACGAAATTCTTCTAAACGGTCTAAGTCTTCCCCCATGCCTAAAAACTGAATCGGTTTACCAGTTACTTGGCGAATGCTTAACGCCGCACCGGCTCTTGCGTCACCGTCCAGTTTGGTCATAATGACGCCGGTAATTCCAAGCCATTCGTCAAAAGTTTTGGCGGTGGTCACTGCGTCTTGACCCATCATCGCATCAACCACTAGCAAAATATAATCTGGCTTAATATGCGCCTTAATATCTTTAAGCTCTTGCATCATATCTTGATCGATAGTTAATCTACCGGCCGTGTCTAAAATTATCGTATCGCGCTTTTGCAGAAAACTTTCTTGCACCGCTGCGAGGCAAATTTCAAGAGGCTTTTTTTGCGGAATATGAAAAACCGGCGCGTCAATTTTTTTGCCAAGAATTTTAAGCTGTTCAACAGCCGCAGGTCGATAAATATCGGCCGCCACCAGCAATGGCGAGCGTTGAAATTTCCGCATGAGGAATTTAGTTAATTTGGCAGTGGTTGTGGTTTTGCCGGAACCTTGAAGGCCAACCATCATGATAATGGTTGGCCGGTTTGTTACAA
The DNA here is from genome assembly GCA_043757325.1 of bacterium. GTDB lineage: Bacteria > Bdellovibrionota_B > Oligoflexia > Oligoflexales > RGVZ01 > JAYVPO01. The sequence goes on along the minus strand of JAYVPO010000153.1, from coordinate 116,311 downwards.
ACTCAAGAGCCGACTGTTGCGAGCCCATCAGCTGCTCAAGTTCTTGTTTACAAATTCTAACAAAATGATCACTAGCCGAGACACGGATTTTTTCCGAACTGGTTCCAGCCTTTGTTTGCACCGTTAAACCCAAAGCTTGGGTTTTGACTTTAGCCAGAAAGTTTTGAACAACCCCGTATTCAACGTCAGCCTCGAGTAGACTGTTTTTTACTAGTACCAGAGCCTCTTCAATATTTTGCTCGGACAGGACTGTTTTATTAGAAAAAATTTGTTTGGCGGCTGAAAAACCGGTTGTTAAAATGTCAAGCATATGAAGATCCAAATTCCTAACGATATAGAGCTTAGTTTTACCCTAAAACACGGATTTATCAAGAACCGATATGCCTAAAACCAAACCAGGCACCCAGCTAGACTTGCCTGAAAAACAAATAATAGCTTGGCAAGCATGCAATTAAATCTTAAATTTTGCAAAATCGTCTTCGGATAATAGATTTTATCGGCAATTATTGTTCGTTTTGGCAGGGTGTCTCGAATCATTACAAATATCGGCTTTAGGAAATATCTGGTTTTAATTGTCTATTCTTAGAGCTCCGAACGTCAGTTAAACCAACCAAGTTTCTACAATAGGTTATTAGAATAACTAGACGATTCAAAAGATTCAAATTATGGTACACTTTACAATGAAAAAATTGACATCGGGTTTCTTTGGCTGGTTATTTCTAAGTCATACTTATTACACTAAATTGTCGGCAATTCCTTTGCCCATTTACCCTAATACATGTGGAACTCTAGTTACAGCGAGTCAAAAAGATATCGTAGAAAGCTTGCGTCTAGCAAACTTGACCGAATCTAATATTCAAAGATTGCTTTCAAATCCTGATTCTGCTGAGGTAACTCGTGCCTATGCGATAGCAATGTACGAAATCTCAAATCTACCCAAGGAATTTTTTGATCGCTTAAAAACTGCGCTAACCGATCCTGCGGTTACTGAGCAACCTTATCCATCAGATGTTGTTTATTTTGAAAAATTACGCGAACGTCAAAAAATATTAACAACTGAAACCGCTGAAAACTTTGATCTTTACCCTCGTAATTTAGCCATCGTCCGCCAGGCAGCCACTGGGAAATTATCCAGTACGACCATTTCTGTGATTGCCAGCGGGTTACTGAATTATTCAACTGTCAAGTCTTACTACTGCGAAATGACAACCGCAGGACTGACGGCTCACCTTGAATTTTCGGCTGGGAAATTATTCAATAATTTAGTTAAAATGATACCATACGCAAAGACTGATTTGAGAGAATCTGGAAAGAAACAATTCCCATCTCGAAATAGGATTTTAAAAGCTGATCACCAAATAAAACTTAAAGCTGTAAGTCGGCTTGTTATTCCAGAATACGTAAAAGACGCTTTAGCGTTTCTAGATGGTATCAGTCCGGCGACGCTTCAAAACTTGATAGAGACAAGAACCTTACTTAAATTCGCCATCGATGACGCCAATCAAAAAATGGACGAGGCTGTTCGGCGAGGTGACACTGCTTTGAATGCAGAATTTAGATCTTCTCAAATTGAATTGCTTGAAATACTGTATGGCCCGACTGAAAACGCTGAAAAGATTTTGAATGCCGATGTAAAGGGTGACCTTATTGCTAAAATCGTTCGGGAATTAAAATTGCTAAGCAACACTGCTTATAAATTAGAGTTAGAAAAATATGCCGTTAGTGAAGCCGATGCCGAAGACCTTGTCGAAAAATTTAATTTTGAAAATATTGAAGCTGAAGTTGGTGACGATTCACCTCGAGTGATTATTGAGCAAGAAAATATCAAAAGGAAATTAAAATCCCGGCCAGTGCAAGGCCCCGATTTTCAGGAAAAAATTCCGGTTACATTTAATGAAGATGTCCTAGAAGACACTTCTAAATGGGGCGATCATAAAATCCTAAAACTGTTTGAGGGTGTTTGTTTAAATCCGAAATCTTTTAGAAAATTTTTTAATGACATTAGAGATGACAAGGTAAAAAAAGTTATTGTAAAAGCAATATATTTGCTTTCTCAACAGGCAAAGATTAACGATATTCCATTTGTAAGAAGCGAGAGAAAGGGTATCTATGCGATAAAGCCAAGGGGTACAAGTTTTCGAGTGTTTTTAGGATTCGGATCTTCAGGAATAAAAGTTATCTCAGGTTACGATAATGTAAAAGCCTCAGAAGCTCAACAAACACGAATAATAAATGAGGTGTTAGAAATCTGGAATCGAAACAAATAACGTTCTAAAAAACAGGGACACTCACTTTTTATAGAGCTTTGATTAAAATAAATCATCCCAGTTAAACTTTAACATTGAGAAGCAAAGGGGAATTCGCTTTGCGGCGTCAATCTCAGATGCTAATGTTGAAAAATGAATTTAAAATTCTATTTTCTAGCACTAGTTAGTTTTTCAACTTGCAGAACGATCACGTCGAGAGATAGCGATGAGGCTCACGATGTACGTGTTGTGGGCGACTGCGAACCCATTGCTCAGCTAATTGAGCAAGCCAAAATTGCAGAAAATTTTGATGATTCAAAATTAATAGATATCTGCACCACGAACACGGATTGTAAAAGTGATGCAACGCTGCTCAAATGCATTAAGAATACTTGCTCAATAGGTTATGGCTTGGCCGCGAACAAGGACACGATTGCAGCTCGAAATCGAGTTAGGCAAAATCGGGACTACGTACGGGCAGTTGAGTTGTTAACCAATGATAAAAATGCTTGTAGGATTGTGTCCGGCGATGCGCTGAAAGGTTCTGCTGCGTGCAATGTTACGACTAAAACCTGCGATTTATCAGGTCCGACTTCTCAACGATAGTTTTGCAACCTGTGTTCAGACATATGCCATTCATATGTCTGTTTTCTCCCGAACATGCCGAGATTTAAGTAAAACTAAGGTGGCTATATTTAGATCATTTCGGAGTCCAATAATTTTATTTTTTCAAAAAAGTGACTGTCCCCTATTCATTGCGTGCAAATCCGAATCTGGACTTCGGATTTGCACGATGATATACTATTACATATGATTACAAGATCTTACAACATATCAGCTATACAAAATCGCCTGAATCAGTTCCGAATTATAGGCTTACTCGGCCCTCGCCAGTCCGGTAAAACCACGCTCGCCAAAGCACTAAATCCCGCCGCTTTTTTTGATTTAGAAAACCCACCAGATTTCCAGCGTCTTCAAAATCCTGGGCTTGCATTTTCTACAATAACTGGCCTGATTGCCATCGACGAAGTTCAACTTCAACCCGCACTATTTCCATTTCTACGATACTGGAGCGACAACCATCCAGAGCAAAAATTTATACTTTTAGGAAGCGCGTCCCGGGAACTGGTCAATAAAAGTGCGGAGTCGTTGGCTGGACGTATCGCTTACTGGGAGCTTTCTGGATTTAATATTTCTGAAGCAAGCTCGGTACATTGGCGAAATCTTTGGCATCGAGGAGGCTATCCAAATTCTTTTCTTGCCAATACTGAAGGTCAAAGTATGCAGTGGCGATTAGAATACATACGGACTTTCCTTGAGCGTGATATTCCTGGATTTGGTTTTCAAATACCTCCAGCAGAGCTCCGAAGATTCTGGATTATGCTTAGCCATTACCATGGCCAAATCTTAAACTACGCTGAACTGGGGCGCTCTTTTGGCTTGAGCGACGTTGCAGTTCGTCGGCATGTGGAAATTCTAGAATCAACTTTAATGATTCGCAGGCTGCTGCCTTGGTATGAAAATGTGGGTAAACGCGTTATAAAAAGGCCCAAAATATATATCCGCGATTCAGGTCTTTTTCACGCTTTGATCAGTGCTCAAAATATTGAAGAGCACCCTAAACTTGGGGCTAGCTGGGAAGGATTTGCTTTGGAGGAATTTTTATTTGCGGCCAAAGCTCAATTGGCCGGATGGGCAGAAGAGAGAGTGTTTTTCTGGAGCATTCAAGGTGATTCCGAAGTTGATGTTTTTTTTGAATACGCGGGAAAAAAATATGGTGTTGAATTTAAATTTAATGAGTCGCCGACAATAACAACTTCTATTACAAAAACGATTTCACTCCTCAATTTGTCTAAAGTTTTTATCATCTGCCCGTCGACGGAATGCTACCCACTTACCGACAAAGTTGAAGTTTTGGGACTGCTTTCAAAAAAATTTTCGACTGATTTGCAGAAATTCTTGGATGCTTCGTAGTGGTACTATTTACGAACGATTTTTCGAGCTCGTGCTGGTTTTTCCCAGTTTAACTGGCCAACGGAAACGACCAAATTCTCTGGTTCGATGACTCCATCTTCTTGTTCCGAATCACCTTCGGCGGATAGCTCTTGGGGGACAGTCACTTTATACGTGTATCGTCCAGCTGGAAGCCTAACCAAACGGGATCTTCCGTTGGTCATTACAAACTGGGTTTCGCTGGCCAAACTCGAGGTGAGATACTTCATGGATTCTTGGCTTAAAATTTGCGAGCTCTTGCTATTTAAACAGTGAACATGTGAGGACGAGCGAAAGATTTGAGTCTGTTTTGCAATTTCGAAATCAAAACCTGGACTAACCTTGGCAAAAAGCGGGTGCCAACATAAATCATAGGCTGATGTCACTCCGTCTTCAGTATCTTTTTTTAAAAAACTAGAAAGCTGGGTTGCCATTCCATCAAAAACCGCCGAATCGGGTGTAATTGTAACCGTAAAATCTTGAACAATGTCGCCATGGGTGTTTTTTGGCAAATCGTTTTTTGGAATGTGTACAGTAAATAACCCTACGTGGCTCGATTGATCAAAAAGATTTTTTAAAATATTCATCTCGTCAGTAGCTTTTTTTAAACCAAAAAGGGCAACATTCATCCGCTTCTGCCAATTTTCTTTGGCGTCACAAATAAAGTTCTTCCAGGCGGGAGATGAAATGATAAGAGGTAGTTCATCGTGAACCGAAATTTTTAAGAGTTTGCAAAATTTTTGCATCGCAAGTTGACTCGATTCTGAATCTTTACTGTCGCGCATCAGATGCGCAAGCTGCCCAGCTACACTGGCTCTTCGAGCTATAATATAAGGCTGGCGCGACCATCGAGAAATCATCGTTCTCCTGAATTCATCAACTTCCTTAGCGACAATTAGGGGATCTGCAACCGGAAGTTCGCAAATAAACTTTTCACCGTGAATTTTTACGTGACATTCGGGTACCGCTTTCTCCAGAGCACCAGTAATAAGTTCCAAGGCTTCTTTTGTCGGCTCAAAGGATTCGGCCCGGGTTGCGCAAAATCGGGTTTTGACTTGAGCGAAATAATCGTTCAGCTCACTTAAACGCGAAACCGTGAATTCTGAATGGTCGATTTTTAAATTCACATCGCCTCCGAAATCGGAACCGGTGAATACAAAAGCATGGGTTGAGAAATCACTTTCCAAAACACCTTCTAATTTTATTGGAAATTGATTTTTGTCGGTACACAACGGCCCTACAACAGAAATTTTCCAATTGCCTTGGAATGGAGTCAGACGAGCAGTCATTTCCTTTGCAGCAAAAACTTTTAGGGCTGTTTTTTGGATAAGATTAAGTTGTTCCGGCTGGTCAGAAATAGCGGGCTTTTCCGGTGTTGTGGTAAAACACGTCGATAAAATAAATAGGACGACAAGCAGAGAATAAGGAAAAATTAGTTTCAAGGTTCGTCCGAAATGCTCTGAACAGCAAACGAGACTTTTTCAAAAAAGCTGCCGTAGTACGATTCGCCCGATCGGATGGACCATGCTATTGGGTAAGCCGAATGCAAAGTTTTCTTGTAAAGTGGGGCACCGTCTTTGTTTGAAAAAGTGACTTCTAAATTTGAACTGGCTGACTTTGCGTCAACAAAGTTTAAAGCCCAAGCATATAAGGACTTGTCCGTAACAAAATCGCGTTCAAAAGAAAAAGTCTTTTTCGTTTTCACAGCATTCACAAAATCTTCAGCGGCGTTTTTAGAAACAAACGTTCCAAACGATTTGCCATTTACTGAAAGTTCGATTTTCGAGACTTTTGTTGAAAAATTAGCCGCCGATTCTCTGCTGGCACTGGCTAAGCTAACAACCAAAAAAATAATCAGAACTTTAAGAGCATTTTTGACAATTGCTGACTCAATATTCAACGCCGTTACGCGAGATCGCAAATTTAAAAAACTTTTAAGCATTAATCACCGTGCCGGTCATGCCACAAACACATGTCAATTTTGTATATAATAAAATCATATCATGCATTCTCAAAAAAAATAAATCTTTTTACATAATTATTTTAAAGATCGTCATTATTTTTCAAACCTTTAGAACTCCAGGTCAAAATACAGGAGAATTTCTAAAAATTTTACACTTGGTTATTCGTTAATTATTGAGATTTTAAATCTGTGGTTTAAGGGCCTTAAAATATGCTTAAACAAGATATTTGAAGGCAAAAGAAAACGCCGACTTTTTTTAAATTTTTACAATTGCTTCAATCTCAACCAACACGTCGCGAGGAAGCCGCGCCACTTCGACGGTGGACCTTGCAGGATAGGGTTGAGTAAAATGCTTAGCGTAAACCGCATTGATAGCAGCAAAATGATTCATGTCTTTGATAAAAATTGTTGTTTTAACCACCTGACTTAAGTTTGCACCGCCCGCGGTCACAATCGCCTTTAAATTTTCTAGGACCTGCTCGGTTTGCCTAGTCACATCTCCCACCACAACTTCACCGGTTTTGGGGTCCAAGGGAATTTGACCTGAAATAAATAAAAACCCATCGGTTGTTATCGCCTGGGAATAAGGTCCAATGGCTTTTGGGGCGTGATCTGTTTGAATATTTTTTAATGACATAAAATAAAATTTCCTTGAAAGTTTTTTAAGAGTGCTTTTGCGGCAATTTTTAGTTTAATGTGACTGGATGATTGATTCAATTACTTTTTATTTAAGTTTAACAGCAACTCTTCTCGCGGGTTTAATCGTTGGTTTTGCAACGGCCTATTTTATCCAACATCTGCAACGCAAAAAAATTCAACTGCAAGAAAATTCTCGCTCAGATCTTTCCCATCAATTAACGTCAATCTCGGAGAAATTCGGCCAATTTGAAGGCATGGTGCGAAATTTTGAAAAAGATCGCGATGTAAAATTTGGCGAGATTTCTTCCCGAATTAGGGAAAGTAGCCAACGCACTGTTGAGTTGATGGATGTTACGAAAAAACTAAAAGAGACGTTATCGCATTCGCAGTCGCGTGGCCATTTAGGCGAAAAATTGGCCTTGGATATTTTAAATTCCTGTGGCTTTATCGAAGGCGTGCACTATTTAAAGCAAGTTGTTGATGCAGACAATTTTTCACGTCCAGATTTTACATTTTTGCTTCCTAACGACACAAAGTTAAATATGGACGTGAAATTTCCTTTCGCAAAATACCTCCGGTTGATGGAAGGTGCCCCTGAACAGCGCGTTGGTTTATTAAAAGAATTTTCCACCGATGTAAAACGTCGCACTAAAGAACTTACCAACAAGGAATACATGAGTTCAAAAAACCAAACTTTGGACTGTGTCCTTATGCTTATTCCAAGTGACGGGGTTTTTGCGTTTATTCAAGCCGAATGCCCGGAGGTTTTAGACTTGGCTTTGCGTGAAAAAGTCATCGTATGTTCGCCGTTAACTCTCTTTGCGGTTTTAAATGTTATCAGGCAATCTTTGGACTTGTTTAAATTTGAGGCTGCGTCCAAGGATATGATTAAAATTCTTTTGGAATTCAAAAATCAATGGGGGAAATTTGTCGAAAAACTCGAAGGAGTTGGTCAAAAAATCGGCGCTGTGCAGAAAGAATATGATTTTTTAACCGGAACCAGACGCAATCAGCTGGAACGGACATTAATTAAACTCGAGCAATTCGAACGCACAGCCCAAGTGGAAGAACTTCCAAAAATTTGAGTCGATCCTGATAACTTTCTAAGCTTATTAAAAGATGTTAGAATTAAAAAAACATTTATTTTTAGTGAGCAAAAAAAATGAAATTTTCAAAATTTATATTATTTGTTACCGCAGCTTTGTCCATTTCGCTGACAGTTCCTGATTGCGTTGTGGTTGCACGTTCTTTTGTCGCCCAAAGTTTATTAAACGCCCTCAATAAAATAGGCATTACTAACACACTTTTTCGGGTGGAACATCGCGCCACAGCTCGGGAAGAAACTGCTAGAAACTTTGAAGTACGGTTGCAATCTTCGGGTGCAAAACTGCGCGATGAAGTAAAAAACACCGGGGCGACGGCCTGGACTGCAACAACTTACTCACTTCCAACTGTGTTAAAAGGCATATTTGCATTTGTGGTTCGACAAAGAACTTACGGCGAAACACGCAACAATGAACTTATTGAAGACATCCATGCGGATAAGTTTTCAAAGTACGAGACTAAAGTCCCCTTACCCAGGGCAATCGCAGCATCAGAAGGATCTTCGGTCGTTAAAACCGATGTGTTGGCACCAAATGGTTTATTGGAAAAAATCGCCAAAATGGAAGAGGTCGAAGGTGTGGAATACCTTTTGAAACTTAAAGCAGAAGAAATTGCTGATCAGAAAAAAATACCATTATCAGAAGTCGCTATAGAGCCTTATCGTGATCTGATGTTGGACTATTTTAAACGTGTTAAATTAACCACTCAGGCTTTTAAAACTTTTTTAAGCAAAGATGACGCAAATTCTTATCCTCACTCTTCCGATCCGAATGATTCTCTTCGTTACGTTGTGATTTATAATCGGACTGCCTATAAAAAAACATTCACAAAAGTTAATGCAAATGGGAAAACGGAAACCTACGAAGTCCAATTTACTTTTGATAGAAATATCCAAACATCTTTTTCCAATGAAATCAATATAGATGCTTCACCGCGCGAATACTTAAAACAAGCTCTTTCAGGTACCGGTCTCAAGTTCACGAAACACAATGATGTTTTTGGTCAACCGGTGACTGTTGTAGAAGTTAAAGCTCCAATCGATATTGAAAAAAAATATCTTGAGGTGAGAGCAAGTGTAACTCAGGGGGTAAAAGAAAAAGTCGAGAAATTTAAAACTGAATATCCCGATTTTTATGAAATGCGAATAGAATATGAAGATCTGATTCAAGAATCGGCTAGCTTGGGCGCTAAACCCGGCCGCGGAAAAGCGTTGAATGTGCAAGCGATATCTGCTGGAATCGACTGATCATTACCACTTCGTAAAATTGACAATTTTAGACAATGGTTACTTATAAAAGTGGTGCACAGATTCGGGCAATGCGTAAGGTAAGAATTTTAAGCGGATTAAAAATTCGAATTTCTTTTTTAGTTAAGATGCTTGATTTAGCGAACGCGTTCTCAAAAAACTTTTCAAGCTCCGCTTGAAGATTTTCGTTTTTGGCAATGAAATCTACTTCGAAATTTAGAAAAAAGCTCCGGTTATCTAAGTTTGAAGAACCAGCTAAAACCAAATCCTCATCCCCTATCATTAGTTTTGCGTGGCACATACCGCCGCGAAAACGGTAAATCTTTACTCCGGATTTAAATAAATCCGCAAAGAAAGATTGCGAACAAAAATCCGCAAATCGGTGATTTGACTTTTTGGGGATAAATATTCTAACATCCACTCCTCGCCTGCAAGCCACTGCGAGGGCTTCCAAAAGGGAGCGATCGGGCACAAAATAAGGCGTTGCAAACCAAATTCTTTTTCTAGATTCGTAAATGGCGGATAACAGTGTCGCATGAAATCCGGGAAAGCGTTCCGAAGGGCCCGAAGCAATTAAAATAGAAAGACTTTTTTCATGGGGCGAAAAAGGCAAGGAATATTTCACCTGTAAATTTCTTATGGTCTGCCCCGTTGCAAAATGCCAATCCTCAGAAAAAATCTGAGTCATGCGGTCCACGAGCTGCCCACTTGTGACGAAATTCACATCGACCCAATGGGGATTATCAAGATCTTTTCCGACTAGGTATAATTCACCAATATTAAAACCACCCACGAAACCGATCTTGCCGTCACACACCACGATTTTTCGGTGGTTTCGCCAGTTAATTTGAAACCGCCGACGAAAAGGTCGAATGGATAAAAAGGAATAAATGTGCACTCCTTTTTGTCGGTAAACCTTAAGCTTGTCTTCATGCAGTCCGTAAGATCCAATTGGATCGAAAAGGACATAAACCCGCACACCCGCTTGGGCTTTTTCCGCCAAAAGATCAAGAAAATAAACTCCAATTCGGTCGTTTTGAATCTGGTAGAATTCAATTAATATATACTCACTGGCCTCGCGAATGGCCTTTTCGTAAGCCGAATAGGCCGCATTGGAATTGACGATCATCTCGACGTTTTCGCCCAGAAGTAAAGGTTGGCCTTGAGCCTGAGCGGCCCACAATAAAGTGTTAAAAAATTCTTGGTTTTTAAACGAATGAAACTGCGCTTTGGTAACTTCGCCAATTTCTAAAGGCGAAGATTTAATATATTTGGACGCCATGGCTACCGATCTTGAACGGCGTTTTTTATAATTTTCGAACGGATTTAAACCAAATGCAATGTAGGCTAAAAGTGCAATGGGTGGCGAAAAGGCCGCGGCAAAAAGCCAGCCTAAACAGCTTGTCGGATCGGATTTTTTAAATAATATATGCGTAGCCAGTAGAAAAAAGATAAAATAATTAAAGCCAAAATAAACCTGACTAAATAAACTTAGATCTTCGCTACTAAAAAAATGCATCAAGACACGTTAACAAAATTGCAGTCAATGTGCAGGTAAAAATTCTTAGGCTGAAATTTCGGCATAAATTTGCAATGATGATACTTATAAGAAAATCGAGTGAACCGGTAACTTTTTTTAGGACGATGATTTTTTATGTCAAAAGAATTTTTATCCGCTGAGGGGATTAAAATCTCTTCTCTGTATACCCAAGAAGATTTAAAAAATCTGCAGCAGCCTGTGGATTCGCGCCCGGGTGCAGAGCCGTTTGTAAGGGGTCCGCGTGATACTATGTACACCGAACGACCGTGGACTATTAGGCAGTATGCAGGCTTTTCTACGGCGGAAGAATCGAATGCTTTTTACCGAAAAAATCTTGCCGGCGGCCAAAAAGGACTTAGTGTCGCGTTTGATTTAGCAACGCACAGAGGGTACGACTCTGATCACCCGCGTGTACGAGGCGACGTTGGAAAAGCGGGGGTTGCCATAGATAGTGTTGAAGATATGAAAATATTATTTGATGGTATTCCACTCAAAGAAATGAGTGTTTCGATGACAATGAACGGGGCCGTACTTCCTGTATTAGCATCATACATCGTGGCAGGTCTTGAACAAGGAGCCAAACTAGAAGAACTATCTGGAACCATCCAAAATGATATTTTGAAAGAATATATGGTACGAAATACCTATATTTATCCGCCCGAACCAAGCATGCGAATTGTGGGAGATATTATTGCTTACACGAGCCACAAAATGCCGCAATTTAATAGCATAAGTATTAGTGGCTATCATATGCAAGAAGCTGGGGCGGATTCGGCTTTGGAATTGGCTTATACGCTGGCAGATGGTGTGGAATACATAAAAACTGCATTGAAAAAAAACTTGAGTATTGATCAATTTGCACCGCGATTGTCGTTCTTTTTTGCGATTGGAATGAATTTTTATATGGAGATCGCTAAACTGCGAGCGGCGCGGTTTTTATGGGCCGAAAGCGTTAAAAAATTCCATCCCAAAGATCAAAAATCTCTGATGCTTCGAACTCATTGCCAAACCTCGGGCTACTCGCTGACGGAACAAGATCCTTATAATAATATAGTCCGAACAACCATCGAGGCCATGGCGGCTGTGTTTGGCGGCACGCAGAGTTTGCACACCAATTCTTTCGATGAAGCTTTGGCATTACCGACGGAATTTTCGGCGCGAGTGGCGCGCAATACCCAGCTGATCATTCAAGAAGAAACAGATATTTGTCGAACAGTTGATCCATTTGGCGGAAGTTTTTTTATGGAAAAACTAACCAGCGATTTGATTGTTCGTGCGCGCGAACTTATGGTTGAAATCGATGCTCAGGGCGGAATGATTGCCGCGATTGCTAACGGCATTCCCAAGATGCGGATTGAAGAATCTGCGGCCAGAAAACAAGCCCGGATCGATAGTGGCCAAGAAGTTATAGTGGGTGTTAATAAATATCGTTTGCAGAACCCGGAGAAAAATTTTGAACTAAGAGAAGTCGATCAGACCGAAGTTCGCGATTTACAAATTAAAAAATTGCAGCAAATTAAAAAATCCCGCGACCAGAAAAAAGTCCAAGAAGCATTACAAAATCTTGCAAACGCAGCTCGTGGTGATAAGAATCTTTTAGAATTTGCAATTGAAGCTATAAAACTTAGGGCCACAGTCGGTGAAGTAAGTTCGACGTTAGAAAATATTTTCGGTCGACACGTTGCAACCATAAGGACGATTAGCCAGGTGTATCAAAAATCTTTTGCCGATAAAAAGCAAATCGAAGATGTTTTACTAAAGGTATCTCAGTACGAAAAAAAAGCCGGACGCAGGCCGCGGATTTTAGTTGTAAAACTTGGTCAAGACGGTCACGATCGTGGGGCTAAAGTTATTGCCACAGGATTATCAGATATGGGCTTTGATGTTGATGTTGGGCCACTTTTTCAGACACCCGAAGAGGCAGTCAAACAGGCTATTGAAAACGACGTGCATTTTATTGGAATTTCTTCTCAAGCTGCAGCTCACAAGGCTCTTGTTCCTGATGTGATGGCATCCTTAAAATCTCAAAATGTAAAATCCATTCAGGTCATTGTCGGCGGCATTATTCCGCCTGATGATATTGATCAGCTCAAAAAAATGGGTGTGGTCGCGGTTTTTGGCCCGGGAAGTTCGATACCTAAAGTGGCAATTGATTTATTGGAACTTTTAAAAGATTAATATTTATGACCAGACAAGAACTTGCAAAATTAATTACAAAACTTGAAAGTTCCCGCGAGGATTTATTCGAAGAAGGACTTTTCGAACTAGAAAAATTTGCAAAAAAAACTCCTTCGGCTTTAAGAATTGGAATTTGTGGCAGTCCGGGTGCGGGGAAAAGTTCACTGATTGAATGTCTTGGATTAGAGCTTCTAAAACGTGGAAAAAAACTCGCCATTCTAGCCATCGATCCCACATCACCTGTGACCGGAGGCAGTATTTTAGGAGACAAAACGCGTATGCCTCAGCTTGCCGTGCGAGACGATGTTTTTATTAGACCAAGCCCAAGCAAAATGGCTATTGGCGGTATTGCGGAAGCAACGGATGATGTGGCGCTTGCTCTGGAGGCCGCAGGTTTTAATTTGATTTTATTTGAGACAGTAGGAATCGGCCAGGCGGAATATTCGGTTGCCGACGTTGTTGATATCATTGTTTATGTTCATTTGCCGCAGTCAGGCGATGAACTTCAAGGCTCCAAAAAAGGTATTTTAGAATTGAGTGATGCCGTCTGTATTCATAAAGCAGATTTAAATGAAACGGCAGCAAACTTGGCAAAATCTGAACTCGAACGTGCTTTTCATTTCGGACTTTCTGATAATTATGCGAGTACTAAATTTTTTTTGACAAGTGCTGTTACAGAAATTGGAATTAAAGATTTGGCGGAGTTTCTTTGTGTGGAAAGAGATTTTACTGAGAAAAGAAAGGCGCGTGAAAAAACTAAATGGGAAAAATTGTGGCGCAAAGAAGTCCTACGGCATTTTTCTAAAAATTCGAAATTTCAGAGTTTACTTCAAGACTGTGATTCAGCGTTAAAAACGAGAAGAGCAATTAATGATTTTTTAAAATAACGAGCTTCAAAAATAAACCTAATATTTGAGACTTTTGCCAGATTAGTCATTTATAAAATTACCAACAATGCCTATGATTTAATGATTGAAGCAGAATCGAAGATACATTAATAAGTGAGTAAGAATGAACATTATTAGCAAAACTTTGGAGTCAATTTTTCGGCGTCTTAGGTCCAAATATCTTAGCTTATTCGGACCGATCGTGCGGAAAATATGCCCTCCTCGTGTGCCGTCTCTGAATCACAAAAATCCGGTTTTGGTCCACTTAGGTTGCGGTGAGCTAAACGATAAACGATTTGTGAATATCGATGCACGGCCCTTTCCGCACGTTCATTATGTGACCAAAGATTTGTCTTTAAAAGAATTTTCGCCATCTTCAGTCGATTTAATTTATTGCTGTCACGTGCTGGAGCATATATCTCACGGTGCGGTGTCAAGTCTTCTTGCGGACTGGTGTGGCCGTCTAAAATCAGGTGGGGTTTTGAGGATTTCGGTACCAGATTTTGACTCTATTATTGCAATCTATAATGCCAAGGGCAAAAAAATTCGTCCAATCCTACCCGCTCTTATGGGTGGTCAGGATTATCCTACTAATTATCACTACAATGCGTTCAATAAAAACTTTCTGACCGAACTTTTCGGCGAAGCGGGATTTTCTTCAGTGCGAGTTTGGGACCCAAAAAACGCAGAGTTTCATGGTTTTGACGATTGGGCAGGACGTGAGTTAAAATTTGAAGATGGTTCTAGTTTTCCAATCAGCCTAAATTTAGAAGGTGTCAAATGATCGATTTTATTTCTGAAGTTTCTTCGAATCACAGCCGAGATTTAAACCGGTGTTTTGATTTTGTGCGCACATCAAAAGAAGCAGGCTGCACCTCGGTCAAGTTTCAACTTTTCAAAATCGATCAGCTTTTTCATCCCGATATGGTGAAACTTCGACCGGATATTGCGAAAAGAAAAAACTGGGAGCTGCCCGAAGATTTTATTCCAAAGTTAAGCGAAAAATGCCGCGAGTACGACATAAAATTCTCCTGTACTCCTTTTTATCTCAAGGCCGTCGACGTGCTAGCGGATCACGTGGATTTTTTTAAAATCGCGTCGTACGAGTTACTTTGGGCTGAGTTATTTACAAAATGCTCGCAAACAGGCCTGCCAATTGTTTTTTCGACCGGCATGGCAACAATTCCTGAAGTCGAGCAAGCGCTTGCAGCCATTAGCTTAGGACAGACCAAAGACGTGACCATATTACATTGCACAAGCAGTTATCCCACACCTGTTAAGGATGCAAATTTAAATGTGATAGACACGCTGCGCAGTCATTTTACGAAAAATTTTAAACATCTAAATATTAAAATCGGTTGGTCTGATCACACGGTAAATCCTGGAGTGATTTATCGTGCGATCCACAAGCATGATGCCTGCGCCATTGAGTTTCATTTAGATCTTGACGGTAATGGCGAAGAATACAAATCCGGCCATTGCTGGCTTCCTCAGGAAATTGGTTCCGTAATCAAAGAGGTGCAGTCAGGATTTCTTGCCGACGGTCGGACCGAAAAAGGCCACACACCTTCCGAGGAAGAAGAGCGCTTTTGGCGAGCCGATCCTAGTGACGGATTGCGTCCGTTGCCGAGTAGACGAAGCGAAGAATGGTATCTGAAAAATAGAAAATAATAGGCTTTTATTGCAGGCCTTTATTCGTGGAACTTTTCGTAGCCTTCTTGGCCAATTAAATGAGCGTTCAATCCACGAATATCTGGATTGTTTTTTAAGAATTCCAAAACATCACGGTAAGAAAATTTGTCTTTTACAGCCAAAAGTTTAGCGTAAACGAGCGAGATAAATTCAAAATCTTCGGCATTATCTAAAACCCAGCGTTGGGCACTATAGTCCACAGGTGAGGTCATATGAAAGATGGAAAACCGATCCGGCTGTCCCCAAATAAAGGGAGTAACATGTTCGCGATGGAGGTCTTTTGTCGCCTCCGTGTGGGCGGCTTTTAAAACAGAAAACTTCATGATTTCTGCATCCATACCATCGGGAAAACGCCCGATAAAGCCGTCTTTAGCAACTCCAGCTCCTGTAGCTACTGCGGTGTAATCGCATTTTTTTTCAAAATAAAACTCAATAAGTTGCCGAATAATTTCTGGATCAATAAGCGGGCAATCCCCGGTTACTCGAATCACTTCAGTGGGGTTGTAGACGGTCGCTGCTTTATAGAATCGATCGAGTACATCAGTTTCTGAGCCCCGAAAATAATCGATTTTATTCGTTGCACAAAAACGTTCAACTTCATCGTCGATTTTTTGGTCAGACGTTGCCACAACCACGTGATCGATTGTAGAGACTGCGGTCAAACGATCTACGATTCGGTGCAAGACAGTTTTACCAGATAAGTTTTTTAGAATTTTACCGGGTAGGCGGCTTGATCCCATACGTGCTTGAATGATCGCTACGATCTTTGTCATGAGAAAAACTCCAGAATATTTTCAATCACGTAATCTTGCTCGGCAAAACTAAGGTCTGGGTATAGCGGTAGCGACAAAGCTTCTGCATAATATTTTTCGGCTTCCGGAAAGTCGCCTTTTTTAAAAGCAAAGTTTTTTTTGTAATAAGGTTGCAGGTGAATTGGAATATAATGCACTTGACAATAAATTTTTCGCTCGCGCAAAAAAACATATAACCGGTCGCGATTTTGAACGCGCACAACATAGAGGTGATAGGACAAATCTTCGAAAAAGGCCGGCCTTTTTTGTAAGGCTATAAATTTTTTATCGGCAAACACCGCGTCGTAACGCTGCATCAATGTGCGACGTTTTGTGCGAAACTCTTCTGTTCGTTTAAGTTGCTCATGGCCTAGGGCCGCTTGAATATCCGTTATTCTATAATTGTAGCCAAGACTTTGCATTTCGTAATACCAGCCTCCGTCGTTTTGCGCCCATAGCGAGGGGTCACGGGTAATACCGTGGGTGCGTAGCTTCTCGAGTTTTTTGAATAGGACGGAATTATTAGTGAGAATGGCTCCACCCTCACCCATAGTAAATTGTTTTGCAGGATGAAAACTAAAAACTGTTAAATCGCTTAATTGACCATTACCAATTTTAAATTTCTTGCCCGAATGGTTTGTCCACGTGCCTGCAAATGCGTGGGCCGCGTCTTCAATAACGGCGACATTAAATTCCTTGGCCAGTGCGTAAATTTCTTCGAGATAGCACGGGTAACCTGCAAAATGCACACTCACGATAGCTTTAATATTTCTGTCAGATTCTAACATAACGCGGAGTTTTGCGGGGTTCAGTAAAATTGTCTCTGGTTCTACGTCACAAAACTTAGGAATTAAATCGCAGTACAAGCCTGCGTTGCTCGATGCGACAAAGGAAATGGGCGAGGTTATAAACGCAGATCCTTTTTTTAATTCCAAGGCTAAAAAAGATAGATGCAAGGCTGCCGTGCAGTTTGAAACCAAAAGTGCGTGTTTCGCATTGCAAATCTCTGCAATCTGAGCCTCGACTTTCTCAATCATTGGACCTTGGGTTAACCAATCACCTTTGAGAACTTCTGTGACAGCTTTTATTTCTTGATCAGAAATACTCTGCCTCGCATACGGAATTGGTTTTGAGGGAGTGTAAGTCATAATTTATCCCTAATTTTATGGCTCGTCGAGTTTTCAGGACGAAGCACAAACTGTTCTTTTAAAATCTGTTCGCACAAGTTACCGACATTAAAATCTTCAAAAACAAAATAAGGAAGTTTGCGCAAAGCCGCGCTATCGAAATGTGCGAAGTTGTCTTTTTTAAAAAACCCAAGCGGTGTTTCTAATCTTCTAAAAATCGCAAACCCATAACGCGTGGCGTATTCGATATTTTTTAAGTGAAACGCTTTAAGCTCAGAAAAATCTGCTAAAGTCTCAAAATATTCTGTTTTTGTTCGGATAGGTTTGACGATGACTTCCAGAACCGAATAGTGGGACTTCCCTGCTGCTAAAACGGGAATTCCTTCCATGGCCATTTCGAGCCCAAGGCTACCAGAATATATTATGCCGCAGTCAATTTTTGGAAAAAGCGAATAGGGCCTTATTTTGGTGTCATTTGGTATAACAAAAATATTTTCTGGTAATTCAGGGTATTTGTCTGCGATATATTTCGAAAACGTGTAACTCTGCGGATCCAGTCTCTCCGCTGGATGGACTTTGATAATTAAATCTATATTTTTATTTTCATAGAAATACTGAATGGTTTCATCGAACCACTCAAAAATATCTTTAAAAGCACAATTTCCTTCGATTAAAGCATTATCCCAAGGAACATTCGTAAAAAGCGCATACCGTTTATCGGGTTTTCGGTTTAGGAAATCGGCAAAGCTTTCTTGATCTCGGTCGGTACGTTCTAAGTTATTAGTCAGTGTAGAAATCCAGCCGCGATCTTTCCAAAAACGTTCATTTTTAAAGGTGTTTAATTCTTTAATCTCATCGGAAGTAAGATCTTTCTCACGCAGCTCACCCCATTTTTCTCCTAGGAAATTTCCGGAAACCCCAACGTTTTTTATAAAACACATGGTTCCGATATCTCCCATGCCCACTCCATACACGTAACTGCAAATTCCTTTTTTTACAAAATACTTAAAAAAGGGCTCCCACGCCGCGTAAACGCCATGCAAAGTTAACATAATATCAGGACGTTCTTTTTCAAGCACGCCCTTGGCGATTTCTACAAGACGAAGACAGCGAATTAAGGTTTTTTTAAATCGTTCTTTAGCAGCAGTCGACTCGGGAATTTTCCAACATTGATAATAACGAATTAACGTCATTTTGGAAATATAACCCACGTCGATGCCTTCATATTCAAGAGTTTCCTGATCGTGCTCAGATAAGCCGCTTACGAGTAGATCTAGTTTTGTCTCGACATCTTTCGAAATAAAATCTTTATAAAAAAGCGGCGGAATATGCAGAGACTTAATAAATTCTGAGCGAAATATAGAACACCGCCGGCAAAAACTTTCGTGCCCTGGATGATGTGCATGATCTGCGTCGCACTCGTTAAAGTAACTTCCGCAAAATAACATCCGACTTTCGGCGCCGCGAGCCTGCATCGCATGCGCAAAGATAGCTTCAAAATAACCTAAGGGGTTTCCTGGAATCGAACGTATCGTATGAAATAAAACCTTTTTCCCGGTTCCAGTTAGGCTGACCAGGCGAGAGGAGTCTATGGTTGAAAAACCAAGTTGCGACTTTACAATGCGGTAACCATTCGCCGCCGGAACAAGAAGTTCTTTCACACTGTCTTTTAAGCTCATGTCACACCTTGTGAAAATTTCTATACCAATTCAAAAATATCGGAATTCCCTCTTCTAAAGTAATTTTTGGATCATATCCTAATTCGGTACGGGCAAGGCTTATATCTGCAAAGGTATTATGCATATCTCCAAGTTGCATGGGTTTAAACTCGAGGTTTGCGTTCTTATGAAGTCCGGTCTCAATCAGTTTAATCATGTCCATTAAATTTTCTGGTTTGCCGCGACCCAAGTTATACACTTTATTTACCTGAATTTTTTGCAGCGCCGCTTCCACCCCATCTAAAATATCTTCAACATAGGTAAAATCCCGTTGCATTTTACCCTCTCCATATACAGGTAGCCATGTGTTTTCTACGATCATTTTCGCAAATTTAAACATCGCCATATCAGGCCTTGAAAAAGCGCCGTAAACCGTGAAAAAACGCAGTGCAGTTGTTGGTAATTTAAACAAATTACCATAAACCGTCGCAACTAATTCATTGGAAAGCTTTGTTGCCGAATAGAGACTTATCGGGGATTTGGTCTCATGGCTTTCAGAAAACGGGATCTGTTTATTATTCCCGTAAACGGAACTTGTGGACGCAAAGACGAAATTTTTCACATTAAATTTTAATGCAAGATCAATGACGTTCTGAAATCCAACGACGTTTGATGTAATATAAACGGCTGGGTTTTCTATGGAATAGCGAATGCCAGCCTGAGCCCCTAGATGCAAGATATAATCAGGTTTATGGGACTCCCAAAACGCCGAAAGTTCGTCCTTGTTTTCTAAATGTCCTTGTTGAAATTTAAAGTTCGAAAAAGGCAGCAATTCTTTAAGTCGAGCATGTTTATATATGGGATCGTAATAGGAATTGATACTGTCAAAACCGAGTACTTCATAACCCTTATTTAAAAAACGCTTGGCCGCATGGTAACCAATAAAGCCCGCAGCGCCGGTAATTAAAATTCGCATGACAATATCATTTCCACTGTAAATTTTACCAAACAGCAGGTAAGATTTTCTCGACACTGCTTTATTATTATAGTCTAGGTGGTAGGAGGTTTGGTGGCAACAATTCTCTTTCGAGCCGACGGTTCGTCCAAAATAGGCTTAGGCCATTTAATTCGAATAAAATGCTTAATGGATTTTTTGGTGAAACAAAATCCCACTACGCGTTGTGTTTTAGCAACTAGACAGACCCCAGAAATGGCTACGATATTTGCCCAAACCCCACATGCAATTGAGCAGGGTGACCCTTCAGACGATCAAAATTACAGCAGTTGGATTGAAAATTTAGCCAAAACTTATAAAATTGATATTTTTATCGGAGATGTGCGTGATGGATTGCCGATTTCATGTATCGAAAATCTACGCCGCTGCGGAATTTTTACGGTAGCGATCGACGAACCAAGCGACTATAGACGGGCGGTGGATGCGGTTTTTTACCCGCCAATTCCACAAGTTCAGGAAATGGACTGGACGGGTTTTCAAGGTCGAATCTATTCTGGTTGGGAATATGTTCTTTTGCGCGAAGAATTTATCGACCAAAAAATCACAGCCGATTTTTCCCAGCCTAAACTTCTGCTTAGTTTTGGTGGCACAGACCCAGAAGGGTTAACAAGTCGTTGCCTAGAACTTCTGCAAAAATTGCAATTTTCGGGCGAGGTCAATGTGCTAGTCGGCCCGACTTTTAAATATTTGCAGCAACTTGAAATTAGTGCCAAGGCCTGCACCTTCAAAGTTTCGATTTACAAAAACCCGGCAAAAACAGCAGATGTTTTCAAAAATTGCGACCGTGGATTAATTTCTTTTGGTGTCACAGCATACGAACTCGCTGCCTTGAGTGTCCCCGCTGTTTTTCTCTGCAGATCTTCAGAACATTTGCAATCCGCGGAAATTTTTGTCCGTTCAAGCAAAAGCCAAACCATTGGATTATTTGAAAATTTAACCGAGCAAAGTCTTAAAAAAGCTTTAGACGATTGGCTGCTAAATAAAAAATGGTTGGAAACCAGCGCGTTGAAATGCCATTCTTTTAAGGGTGACGGACTATTTCATATCGCAAAAGTTATTTCCCGCCACTTATCTTTGAAATCTTTTTAAGGGAGAATTTTTACGGAACAGCATTTTAAAATAACCCAACATCCGCAATATAAGTTTTTTCATGTGGACCCTATGCCGTCTGAAATTGAACTCGAAAAACTCTACGCCGAACACTTTTATACTGATTTGCAGCCACAGTATTTTAAAAACTATGAAGAAGACTATTCTTGGTGGTGGGACGCTTATAGCGAGAGATTTGATTTTTACGAGAAACAAATCACAAAAGGACCAAAGTTAAGCGTTCTAGACGTTGGTTCGGGGCCAGGAATTTTTTTGGAGGTAGGACTGGATCGCGGTTGGGAGGTTTTAGGAATAGAGCCTTCAAAAGCAGCTTGGCAGTACACGACTAAAAAAAATTTACCGGTGTTAAATCGATATTTTAATGAACAGCTAACATTAGATAAAAAATACGACGTTATCCATCTTAGTGAAGTCTTAGAACATGTTCCTGAACCTCTCGGAATATTATCCCATGCCAAAAAATTTCTAAAACCAGATGGAATCCTTAATATCATAGTGCCCAATGATTTTTCGCCATTTCAAAAAATATTAAAAGAACAATGCAAATTTAAAGAATGGTGGATCAAGCCACCAGAACATCTGAATTACTTTAGCCGAAAATCCCTATGTGCCTTGGTTGAAGATTCGGGCTATGAAATTCTTCTTTCGACTGCAACTTTTCCAATAGATTTGTTTTTGCTTTTAGGAGACGACTATATAGCAGATGGAGCATTAGGCAGAACGTGTCATAAAAAACGCATGCGAATGGAAAAACTTTTGGACGAACGTTTTAAAGAACTACGCCTTGACTGGTACGAATCCATGGCAAAGCTTGATATAGGTCGCGAAATTATTCTCTATGCTCGCCCGAATTAGTCGCTGGTGCGAAATGATAAAAATGACTGCGTTGACTTCAAAAAATCCTTCTCGCCGTGCGAATAGCACTGTCTTCGTCGGGTTTTTCTCGTCGCCTTGTCCTTTTTTCATTTGGTCCCAGCTTAGTTAGTCAGTTACGCGCCAAAAACGAATTGGAAGGTTTAATTTTGAGCCAACACAAACGCCAATTATTTACAACATTTCATCTCAACTTGGCTTTTTCTTCGATCGAAGAAGATCAGCATGAAAAAGTCATAGCGGCTTGCTACTGGCCCCTATTAAATCTAGTAGATGACTCAGCGATTAAACTTGGATTAGAACTCACAGGGTGGACCCTGGAGCGGATCGCAGAACTTGATCCCAAGTTTATAGATGAACTGAAAAATAAAATTCGCAGCGGTCAATGTGAAGTTGTAGGGAGTGGATACTCTCAACTTATTGGACCTTTGGTGCCAGCCAAAGTTAACAAATGGAATTTGGCACTTGGTACTTCGTCCTACCTTAAGATTCTTGGGACCAAACCGAAAATTGCGCTGATTAATGAAATGGCGGTGTCGAGCGGAATTCTTGATAACTACCTTGAAAGCGGGTACGAAGCTGTCGTTTTCGATGTTTCTAATACGATGCACGCCCTTGAGAATTACGAGTTAAACGAAATACCTCAGCGCGCGGTTGCCGCTTCTGGGAAAATTATTCCCGTACTTTGGGCCGAATGTACTTTATTTCAAAAGTTGCAGCGGTATATTCACGGCGAAATTTCCGAGAGCGATTATTTTCAATATTTTATAAAGTTTTTAGAGGCCTGTGATTTCCCGATTCCAATTTATACGAGCGATGCAGAAGTATTTGATTTTAGACCTGGGCGATTTCAAACCGAGGCAAGCCGTTCCGAAGATTTTTCAGAATGGTTAAAGATGAAAAAGTTATTTATCACTGCCGCCAGTCGTTTTGATTTGCAATGGTGCCTACCATCGGAGGCTTTAAATCAGCAGCTCAAAGCCGAATTGCGCACCGGTCCAATTAGCTCTGGTGCCGTTCCCGTACCTGTAAAAAAGCAGGCGAAGTATAATATTTCAAGGTGGGCGGTTTCAGGACGTGATGATCTTTTTCTTAACTCAACTTGCCATCGCTTTGCAGAAAGAATGGGAGATAATCCCGCGGAGCAGGATCAGCGAGTGCTTTGCTCCTTGTTTGCATCGGATTTGCGGACTCATATTACAGAAAAAAAATGGCAAGCAGCTTTGAAATGGATTCACGTGCTTCAAGACCGTTTGACAGCAGCGCCGTCACAGAATGCCGAGCAATTGATCTTGCTTTCCCAAGCAAAAAATATGGAAGTATTTTCGACCGATACCGAAAAAAAATATCTATCGGTCAAAACGGCCGGAAGTCATGCGCAATTAAATTTGAAAAAAGGTCTGACTTTTAAAAATATCGGTTTTAGAGAACATAATTATTTAAATCTTCTTGGGACTGTGCCTCAAGGGGAGTTTTGGTCGGTCGATAAGGCAGCCGACTTTTTTAGCGGGGGAATAATCGTCGAAATTCCCCAAGATCGCAAGCGGATTACGGATTTAAATTCCGTCGATTATAAAATTTGTGAGAATGCAGAACGCTATGAGATTTCTTGTGTGGCGGTAAATTCCCCAGAGATCGGTATCGTCGAAAAAAAGATTTCATTTGCAAAGACAAAATCTGAAGTCAAAGTGACTTATTTTTTCCAAAATAAAAAACGTCCTGTAGGAATAGTTCGTGTCGGCCATTTCACTTTTTTGCCAATTTCACAAAAAGATTTTTTCAGTGTGGAATGTAAAAACGGTGGTGACACTGTGGAAAGTTTTTCATTGCTTTCAGATTTTGACCATAAACGAGCCGTTTCTGCTTTGGTTTCTGCAAATTCTGGGCTTGGCTGTACCGATGGAAAACTGCGCATATTTTTGCATTCATCGAATGGTTCAAAGTTGGGGATTGAGTTTTTCTGGCAGCCGAGTGCGGCCGCGGTGTTTCCGATGTTACGCCACGAAACATTGGAAGGTAAAAAATTCCTCCGTGTGGCTTTTTCGCTTGTGGAATTAGATGATACTTTAAAACCTGGCGGGCAACTTTTGGATGTTAATATCGGACTTCGTCCGTTATAAATTTATTTTAAGAAGGAAAAAAAATTTTGAAAAATCCAGATGCCATTTGGCTTGTCGCAGGCGGTACCATGCAACAACCCGCTGCGCAGTACATTAAATCTCGAGGTTTTAAGCTTATTTTATCGGATGGCAATAAAAACTGTTATTTACACGATGACGCGGACTTTTTTGTTCATGCGGATATTTTTGATGTGCCGACTCATCTCAATGCGGCAAAAGAAATTCGGCAGTTGTATTCGGTTGTAGCCGTGGTCACAGCCGCATCAGATTGTCACGAGACGGTTGCAAATTTAGCGCGTTTGCTAAATGTGCATGGAATCGACCCAGAAATTTCTAAAATTTGTCGATATAAAAATCTTACCCGTGAAGTGTTGCAAAATTCTGGTATTCCAGGACCGAGATTTATGGTCACCGACAGCTTAAAAGATGCAAATACTTTTGCTGCAGAACTTAAATGTGATTTTGTGGTCAAGGCCACCAATAATTCTGGAAGCCGCGGATTTAGTTATCTTCGCGCCGGTAAAATTATTGACGACGATCAATTTTCTCGAGCGGTGACAAACGGTACCACCGGAAAGGCCTTGGTTGAAGAAGCTCTCATTCCAAATTCTAAAATGATTTCCGAACAATCCGTCGAAACTCTTTGGCACAACGGGAAGATGTATTTTCTTAATTGGGTCGACCGCATTTTTGTTGAAGATCTAGACAAGATTGACAGTGCACTGCGCGCACATTATCCGGGTGTGAACGCAGGAATTGAAATCGGTCATGTAAACCCCGCAGTTCATTCTGATTTGGTTTTATATGAGACGATTTCACTTATAAAAAGCGCAGGGCTCGCCATCGGAATGGGCGGCCAAAAAGGGTCGCATATTCTTAAAGCAGATATGATGCAGACGACCCGAGGACCTGCGATTATAGAATTGACTCCTCGGCTTTCAGGAGGATGGGATAGCGGAAAAACCACTCCGGCACGTGGAGCAAATTTTGTGGGCGGGATGATCGAACTTGCTTTAGGCCGCGAACTGGATCTTGATCTGTGGATGGAATTTTTCGCTTTTAAGAATCCTGCAAATTTAGCTGCCATTATGGCCGAAGTTTTAGAAGGAAGCCTTGACTGTATTGGTCGAAGATTTGCAATTGGAGTGGGAACAAACCGTGCTGCCGTGATTATGGATGCCTTTGCAAAAGCTAAACAGAAAGAATTTTTAGTTTAGAATTTATCAATAGAAAAATGCTTACTTGAAGTTTCATTCGCGAAAAAAATTTTGTGACATCACAGTTAGTTTGCCCAATTTAAAAATGCATTCTTAAAGCTATATATTTGCAAGATTATTTTCATAAAGAATTTAATATTGCCGAAAATATAGCATGACGAGGTTTTAAAAAAAGGTTTTAATGTTGTAGAGTTGAAGTTTTACTTCTCGGAGAAATTATGACCAACCAGTACTATTCCTGGGCCAATCCTTGTCGTTTAGATACCCTTAAAGTGTGGGGTGAAAATAACATTTTATATTTTGAAACAGAAAAAGAAAAAGCGCATGTGCATTTTTCAGGGCCTGAAATTTCAAAGGTCGAGTGGCGAACTCCGCAAAACTCTGGAGAAATATCTTTGTCACAAGCATCGAGTATTGTCGTCGGTGATGGCAACACTCGGCGTGACGTTTTTCATTACCTTAAACCAAATGGCCCGTTGCCAACAATGCGTCTGGGGATAACAAAACATTCAGGTTCAGGTGGAACATGGTCAAGCTTGCCGCATGATTTTGAACTCAATACCGAGCCAGATTTTGAGGAAGTTTTTTTCTATATTTTAGAAGGTGGTCCCCAAAAAGCCATTCAAGTGGGGCGGGGCGTGTGGTTTGACAATTTGACAATTGATGGCGTCTGGCCCGTAACAAATAATACTTTTTCGACAATTCCAATGGGATATCATCCGGTGGTGGGCGAACCAAATGTTCGAGTATCTTATGTTTGGGTTTACTTGGCAAAAAAGAAGTCATGGGAAAAAATTTAAAATCAAACTTTGCCTTTGATTTTTCTGATCAAACGGCGGTTATATTTGGTGGCTCCAGTGGCATTGGCGAAGCAACCGCTTTGGCCTTTGCTCAAGGTGGTGCAAATGTCGCCATTTGTGCGCGTACGGTTAAGCGGATGGAGGAAACTCGCGCTAAAATTATCGGCTTTGGGATTGATCAAAAAAAAGTTCTATTAATTCCCTGTGATGTAGCGCGCGAAGACGACGTTCAAAAAGCTGCCATAAAAGTCCAAGAAGTTTTCCAAGGACTAGATATTTTAGTAACCTGTGCTGCCGCTCCAGCTGCAGCAAAACCGGCGGCAGAAGTTTCTTCTCAAGATTGGACAAATGTCTTAAATATTGATTTAAATGGTGTTTTTTTTGCTTGCCGTGAATTTGGCACGTTGATGACTCAAAAGAAATACGGACGCATTGTTAACTTAACAAGCTTTCACAATATCGCCACTTATCCAAATCGTGTGATTTACAATGCCGCCAAGTCTGGGGTTGAAGGTTTATCGCGCGCACTCGCTGTGGAATGGGGTCATTTTGGGATCACGGTAAATAATGTGGCTCCTGGACCGATTCTCACTCCAAGAACACAGTGGTTTTTAGATCAAAATCCGGACAATGAGAAAGGGATGATCGGACGAACACCCGCGGCCCGTATTGGCGAAGTAAAAGATGTTGTTTCGACTATTTTATTTCTGTCGTCACATGAAGCCCGTCATATTAACGGCCAGCAAATAGTGCTTGATGGTGGCTGGACGAAATGTTCATGGTGGGGAAGTCATCAGGAGTAATTTATGAACGCACCACTTGCTGGTAAGAATATTATTGTTGCTGGCGGTTCAGGATCAATCGGTTCGGCTTTTTGCAATGCGTTTGCCCGCCAGGGGGCGTCGGTTTTTAGCATGTCACGGCGCGAAGGAGCAGTATTCGAACACAATTCTATTGTGCACCAATCCGTCAATTTTACCGACGAATCAGCCATTCAAGCAGCCCGGCAGAAGTTATTAGATCAAGGCAAAACCTGTGATGTTTTAATTCTCAGTTTAGGGAAACAGATTCGAAAAAATCTTTTAGAATTTACCGCTGATGAATGGAAAGAAATTATTGATTCTCAGTTGACCGCTGCGTTTTTTGCGATTAAAACATTTTTGCCAGATATGATTGCCAAAAAAAACGGAAGAATTTTAGCCGTTACATCTCTAACTTCAACTATTGGGATTCCGAATATTGTTCCCTATGGGGCCGCTAAAGGTGGATTACTGCAACTTATCAGAGGTTTAGCTGTCGAAACAGCACCGATGGGAGTGACCTGTAATGCCATTTCACCTGGACGAATTAAAACAGTTATGACACACGATCTGTTAAACAAATCAGCTGTAGAAAATTTAAGTCGAATTCCCATGGGGCGCCTTGGAGATCCTGCCGATCTTGTCGGAGCGGGGCTTTTTTTATGCTCCGAGTCGGCGGCTTATATTACGGGCCAAGAACTCGTAATCGACGGCGGATGGCTGGCTTCAGGAGGTAATATTTCTGGTTAAAATCTCATTCTTTGGTCAAACGAAAAAATCCCCCGTCGGCTTTTTGATAGTCGTTTAAAGTTATTTTGCCAAGAGCTTTAATCTGCGCAAAAACGGCATCACAGCCTTCCTGATATTGTTCCAAGTCACTTTGTGAATGTGCAAAAGATGGTTTAAATTGTTTGAACCCAAGCATCCCACGTTTGAGCATTTCAACCGTAAAGTAAGTATGGCGTTCGGCCGCATCTTCACCCTGAAATGCAAAGGCGCAAAGTGTAGGAATTCCACTCACTTTAACTGCAAGATCATGTTTTTTAGCAGCATCTTTCCAAATTGACTGCACGTGAGTTCCGATATTAATTACATGTTCGTCGACTTTTTTAGACATGTATTTATTGATGGTGGCAAGGGCCGCCGTTGGTCCGACTCGTTCTGTCCAATTTGTGCTCGAAATAAATGTTTTTTTGGCGGCCTCCATCACTGGTTTTATTCCAATAATGGCTGCCATTGCATAACCATTAGCGATGCATTTAGCAAAAACCGCCATGTCAGGGTTGACGCCATATTTTAGATGTATACCACCGGCACACATGCGAAATCCGGTCGTGATTTCATCAAAAATTAAAACAGCACCGATTTTTTTGGCATATTCTTTTAGTTCGAGTAAAAATCCTTTAGGTGCGTCTTCACCGCGCGCCGGTTCAATAATTATCGCGGCGATTTCTTTGTCGCGACCGGCAACTAACGTTTTTAATTCTGCAACATTGTTGCATTGAAACGGAATAGCAGAACCTTTTAAACCGCGCGGGACACCGTTGGGAGCCAAGCCAGGCATCAATTGCCCATCTAAGTTTGCTTCATCTCCGAGATTTGCTGCGAGGTACCAGTCTGTCCAACCGTGATAGCCACTAAATAAAACAAGATCTCTTTGTGATGCCGCCCGAGCTAATCGAATGGCCACAGAAATGGCTTCTCCACCGCCGCGTGTATAACGAACTTGCTCAGCCCAAGGATGCATATTTAAAAGCGTTTCGGCTAATTCAAGTTCTTCCGGACAGTTCAAAGTCGAAGCCACACCTTTGCGAATGGCCCCAATAACAGCAGCATCAACATCATCGTCGGCATACCCCAGAATGCAGGCGCCAATACCCATAATACTCATATCTAAATATGGGTTTTCGTCGAGGTCCCAAACCATACTACCTTTTGCTTTGGAAAAATAGGCGGGCCAAATATCTGGTGCAAATAATTCTGATCTTTTAGAAAATAATTGACTACCGCCTGGAATAATTTGGTTGGCGCGGCGATAATTGGCTGGGCCCTTTGCGCGTTTTAAATCTTCTAAAGTGAGCATGTTATCCCCTTTTTGTATTTCCTTTTAATTATCCTACTAAAGTTATCTTATTGAAAGGCAGTAATGGAATCAATTTTTCTGCGCGGGTAGATTATTGATTGAAAATAAGTACTTTGATCAGAAAGTCGAAAAGGTTCTCTTTATTTTTAGAGATTTCGCTTATTATCGACAGATGTATAACCCGCGAGAATTAAATAGTTATAAAAATCATCGATCTGGCGCAATGAGACGATGAAAGAAATTTTTTTCTGTTCCAATCATCCGGGTGAATTAAGTTTTTATTACCATCTTGTAAATCTTCTAAAATCCAACGCAAAAGATATTCAAGTGGTGTTAATTTACGTTAAGCATCCCTACGACAAGGGCTTAGATTTATCGATTTATCATGCAGTTTTTGATAAAATTGTACGTTTAACAAATGTTCAGTATTCTAAGAATCTATTGAAAGAATTTCGCAATATATTCGCATTAAAAAACGATATTGTTTATCTTAAAAAAAATTTTAAAAAATCAAAAAACTCCCGGCCCATCCTTATTTCAACGTCCAGCGCTGAATTTTCTGTCAACGCTTTGACAAATATTTTTAGCAAAATTTTGCCTGAGGCCACGACAATTGTCTGGAGTTATGGAGATCCGATTCAATATAAGTACACGGACTGGCTGCGCACTATTCTAGCTAATGTCTATTGCAGTCTTGGCGGGCTACCTAAAGTGCGATCGGTGCGACTGACCGCTGCGCAAAACGGTACCGACTTTGTTTTTTGCGCCCAACGCAATGTGAAAAGAGTGCTGATTTCTAACAGCGCACAAGTAACCCAGGTTCCAACCCTCCCTTTTCCCCTACCAAAGCAAGTGTCTGCGCAGAATTTATTAAAAGTGATTTTTTTCGGAGATTATGATTACTATCAGTTTTACAAAAACGAAATCGAATCTGAAGAATTTTTTAATTTAAAACTCGTCGAAATATTTTCTGCCATTAAACGACGATTTCCGGCATGTGAAATCATTTATAAGCCACATCCACTTGACCATGGCAGGATGCCAGCAATTTTAGAAGCTTTCAGTCCTACGAACCTCAAAGATCCTCGAATAAATGCCGAGACTTTTATGGATGAGCATATTTGTAATATCTCGGCAGTTTTTAGCTTTTCATCGAACGCGTGTATGAGTGCAGCTTTACGTCATATCCCTGCTTTTTACCTGTATCCTATTTTTCTGACTCAGAAAAGTACGATGCGACAAATTTTAGACAAATCAATGACTAAGCAGCAAAATCCCTATCTTAGTTTTCTAAACAACACGGAAGAAATTCTAAACCTTATCCTAACTTCGTCGGAACATTCATTCGAAAAAGAAAGCCAAAGATGGATTGATTTTTTAGAAATCATCTAGATCATCTCAATGAAGAACTTATTTTGTTGAGTACTTCCGAACCAATCTAAACAAACTTGCGAATTCCTCTTCTGGCACAGGTTTTTTACTTAGAAATAAAACCGTACCATTTTTATCTACTACGATGACATTGACTCCATCATCAGCCATTCCCCATTCTTTAACAAGTTTGCGATTGACGTCTTTTACAAATGTGGTGATGGGAAAATTTTCTTGCTTTTTCTTAAGCAAAGATTCAATCATATTATTGGGATACCAAGCAGCCGCCATATTAATAATAGCTACACTACCGTGCACTTCAGGAAGGAATTTCTCGGCTTTATATGCTGTTTCCAGAGCCTCGTTTTTGGCGCGTTCTTCAGGGTCTACGTAAAAAATAGAATAAACCTTACCACGAAGTTCAGAACTAGACCATGGCTCGCCCGTTACTTTGCCCCCTTCGACATCTTTTAATACAACATCTGGAATTATCTTGCCGACCTGCACCTGTGCGGTTAGGGTGGCGGTATAGCAAAGGACTAAAGCTTTTATTAAGAGACGACACATTTTCCTAACCTCATTTAGTAAAATTTAACGGAGACAACTTTGATTATGGATAAAAACCTCTGGAAAACTCTAGAAATTATTACATCGCTGGCTAAAAAACTAGCAGCCATCAGCTTAGTCGTTCTTATTTTATTTGCAAATATATTATTCCTGCTAAAATTTACGGGTGGTCAAATTAATCCGGATTTCCTACTTGTATCGCAGGTTTTAGTTCTGATGAGTCTAGTTTTTATGGCGGTTTATTTTTTGGGGTTAGGGGTTCAGAAATTTCACTTAACCTTTGGACTTTCAAAGAATTAAAGCCGTTTTATGTGAAGTCTTAAACTTTTAAGCAGGCTTCAACTCCACTGAAGGCAATTTCTTCTACGCCGAAAAGAATGAAGAGCTAGGATATAATCGAGTGATGAATGTTAAGGATTTTCAATTGAAACGAAAAAATTCAGAACAAAAAATTCTTTCACCTACTGTAAAGGCCGCAAACTTTGCGGCAAACGATCAACGTGGTGGAAGTAAAGACGGGCCAGAGTATTCAGACGAAAGAAGCAAAGAGCTTTATGAAATTTTGAAAAAAGCCTCTGGGAAAAGATTATTAATTTGCATCAAAGGCTACCCAGACCCTGACAACATAGGCAGCGCGTTAGCTTTACAGTGGCTTGCTCGCAGATTTGAAATCGAAGTAAAAATCGTCCATTTTGAAGAAGTATCGCACTACGAAAATCGTGCTTTGGTTAAGAAACTTGATATTGAATGGGATGAATGGCACAAAAATTACGACGCCACAGGGTTTGATTATTACGCGGTGAACGATTCACAAAACGTAGACCTACCGATTAAGCTTCCCAAAGAATGTGAGCTTTTAGTGTTTGTGGATCATCACAAAACTCTCGGAACTATTCAGGGTCATTTTATTGATATCAGAGAGACATCGGGCTCGACTTCCGCGATTTTTGCCGAATATTTAATGGATCCAATGTTTGAATTTGTGGGCAATTCCCAAGATCAAACTAAAGTCGCCACCGCTTTGATGCATGGTATCAGAACAGATACCGATAATTTTGTTATTGCAACCCAGATCGATTACCGCGCTAGTGAATTTCTTTCGGGTTACATGGATAAAGATTTGCTATCTCTTATTTCGCGCCAATCTATTCCTGCAAAAACCATGGACCTTACTCAAATTGCTTTACAAAGAAAAGACATTAAAGAAACTTTTATGTTTGCAGGAGTGGGATTTGTGCGTGAGGAAGATCGCGACGGAATCGGTCAGTGCGCAGACTATCTTTTGCACCGAGAAGGTATCGAAACAGTGATTGTTTATGGCGTTGTTGGTAATGAATTTATCGACGGATCTTTACGAACAAAATCACACACGTTAGACCCAGATAAATGGCTTAAAGATGTTTTTGGTCACGATAAAAGTGGGCTTTATTATGGTGGCGGGCGTAAGGATAAAGGTGGTTTTCAAATTCCTCTTGGCGTTTTTGCAAATTGTTTTGATAAAGAACTACTTTGGATTTTGATAAAAAAAACCGTGGACGAGCTTTTTTACGATAAAATTGGGGTTGAAGGAAAGCCGGGGAACGACGATAAAAATTTAGGATAGAAGTTTGAAAATCAAGTTCTTATTCATTTTGTCGGTGGGATTTTTTGCCGGAGCAGGGTTTTGGAAATGGCGTCATCCAGCTGCATTGGTTCGCGAATTCTCGCTGCAAGAGCTTGATCTGAATCAATCGAAAAATTCAACTGTAGTCAACGTCGGTGAAAGAAGAATAACTGTTGCTGATCTTAAATGGGAACAGTCCTACCAAGACCTTTTAAAACTCGAAGAAAAGGCGACTGCAAACTTAGATTCATCAGAGGCTGAGAAATTATCTTTTAAAAAGTTTGCTTTACAAAATTTGATCGAGCGCGACGTCCTTATTCAAGTTGTACGAAAAGATATGGAATTTCGTGCGAAGTCTGAAAATATACTGTCACAATGCAAAAAAGACTCTGAACACAGAATTGTCGAACAACCTGAATTTTTTAAATCGAAATTAAACCGTGAAAAAGTTTCGCAAGACCTCTGCGAACTAGCACTGATCAGTCAATATTTTAAAGACCGAATCGAAGCTTTAATTGAAGTAAGTCTAGACGAGAAAAAAACTTACTTCAAAAATCACCGAAATAAATTTGCTAAAAATCAAATGGTGAGTTTTAGGCAAATAGTTTTAGCGACGGAAGGTGAGGCTAAAAAAGTTAGGTCTCAGGTTAAATTGGAGAATTTTTCGGCTTTGGCTAAAAAGTTTTCTATAACTCCGGAGGCTAATCAAGGTGGCAGTTTGGCCAAAGTAGAAAAAGGCACTTTACCGCAGGTTTTTGATTTTTTATTTTCAATGCCAACGGGTTCGATCAGTGATATTATCAAGACTTCTTATGGTTTTCATATTGTAACAGTGGATAAAAAAAACCCATCTCGAATTCAGAATTTTACAGAGGTAGAATCTCAAATTGAAAAAGCAATTAAGCAACAAAAATCAGCCGAGGCATACCAGTCGTGGGTAAACAACGCCTTAAATATTATAGCCGTCTCTTCGCCGTCGTCGGTTTTTGCACTTTCTGCGCATTAGTTTTTAATGGAGCAGCACTCCAGGCGCAAGATGAAGAAATTTTAGTCGATCGGGTTTTAGCCAGTGTCGATAGCAGACCAATTTTATATAGCGATGTTCAAAAAAAGGTTGATAAAGGTCCTTTAGTTGTTATTTCGGAGTATCCCGGCACGGAGTCTGACAAAGCCTTTGATCGAGGATTAAATGACGCAGTTAATTTTCAGCTGATACTGCAGCGGGCAAAAGAATTGGAAATTGACGTTAATGAAGAAGATTTAGAAAAAGAAATTCAAAAGTTTTTAACCGAACGAAACTCCACAAAAGCAAATTTAATTGAATTTTTGAAAAAAGAAAATCAAACCTACGATGATTACAGAGTCGACTTTAAAAACCAGATCATTTTGAGGCGTTTTCAGGGCAAAGTCATTTTACCTTCAATTAAGATTACAGATAAAGATTTAGAAACTTTTTATTTGTCAAAGTCGGAAAGCTTGTCTGGCGTTTCTGAACTTAGCATGCGCCAAATTACTGTGAATTATGATAATTCCATGTCGACTGAACAAAAGAAAATAAAAGACGCAACGATTAAAGAGCTTATGCTTAGACTGTCTACAGGAATGAGTTTTGAAGACGCGGTAAAAGTTTATTCAGACGACGAAGAGGGCCGTAAAACGGGTGGACTAACCAAAGGAATTCAAGCCAAAGATTTATCGCCCCAAATTCGCAAGGTGGTCGAAACAGTTAACCCCGGATCGCATTCCGAGCCCGTTTTAATCGCGGGAGCTTACCGGGTTTTTCAGGTCTTAGAACGCGAAATTTCTGGCAATCAAGAATTCAAAAGTAAACGCGCACAGCTACAAAGACAGCTTGAATTAATTGAATTAAGTCGTCAGACAAATAAATGGATTGCTGCACAAAGACAACGAGCAAGTGTAAAAATCCTTCCTTTGTGATGTGCCTAAAATTTTTGGTAGATAGGTCGAAAATTCCCTTTAAAAAGCTTTAGTCGGCACTAAATTCTTGGTAAATACCAAAAAATCACCTTTAACACTCTGTAACATTTTGACTTCACGGTTGGCACGCTAACTGCTTAAGATTTAGTGGATTAATCCGTGAGATAAACTTTGAAATCTTCTGACTTAAAAAATCTTAATGCATTGCCTTTGGAGAAGAGCTCATCTTCCACAGGGTTTTTTAACAACAAATTAGATGCTAAAAAAGATATTTTTGATAGCCCTGGAAAAAATTCAGCGTCATCGTTTTCTGAGCTACTCACTGATAGACCACCTGTCAACGCTAGTCCTAAAGATGAGCCTAAAGAAAAATTACCAGAAAAAATTCTCGAAAAGTCTTCTCCCAAAGAAGCCAAACAAACTCTTGTTAATAAAACTCTACCTGTTGGTGAGAATATCGAAGCTGGTGCTGAAGAAACTTTAAAAGCAGCCCCCATTAAAGCAGCAACTGTCTTCGATCCCAATTTAATTGTTCTTTCTAACCTGCAAAATCCACAAGTTGATATTTTAAATAAAAACCCTGTTCTTGCAGTTATAACCGGAAAATTAGAAAAAGTTGAAGCAAGTTCTATCGCGGGAATTATTTCGAGTAATCCTTTTATTAAGTCCGCACTTTCAGCAAAAGATTTGGATGGAATTCTTAATAAACCTGTTAGTTTGGAAACACTTTTTAAAGATTTTGATATAGATGAAAATCTGGTGCGCAAAGCCATATCCCAAGGTGCGGATTTAACCGCCGAAGTTTTACCCAAAGACTTTTTAAAAGCACTGGGTATAGATCCAAAACGTGTTAGCGTGGAGCTAACACTGATGAGTCAAGCAACCAAAGACGGCCTCAAACCTTATATTCAACGGGCAGAAAAACTTTCTGGCAAAAATCCGAGTAAAAACCTCAGCGATATTCCTGTCGAGATTGCTACGACTGAGTCTGCAGAACCTGTTGATAAACACTGGATTGAAGAGATTTTGAAATCCCAAGTACCAGCGGCGTCTTCAACGGCAAATTCTCAAGTAGCGGTGAAGCCTTTGAACAAATCTTCGGAAAACCGCGGCAGCATGGATATAAAAGCAGTAAAATCCGAAACATCAACGCAACCCAAAAGTCTCAGTCAAGATCTTTTGTCGAACGAGAAATCGGCGCCAATAAACATTCAAACTACTAAAGAAGATATTTTTGATTCGTTAAAGATTGATAATCAACAGCAAACCTTGCAACTAAATCTCCAACCCGTAGCCAAAACTTTTGAAGAAAATCTTCTAAGTATAAATTTCAAATATCCAACCTTGGAAGATAGCAAATTAAATATATCTAGCGAGCGAACGTTAGAAATTAAAGTCGATAGCAAAGACAGTAAACTCGAAACAAAATTTATGGCGTCAGATGTAGACTTAAAATTTCCAACAGTACAACCAGTAACTGGTGAAAATTTCTTTAAAGATTCAGGCGAAGAATTTAAGGAATCAAAAGACGACAATTTATCGTCAGAACTTAGTAAGCCGGTGGCTCACGGTCGGCATGAAGTAAAATCCGATATATTTACTCGCCAAACAGGTGAATCACAAAATGCGGATATGCCACTAAATCCAGCGGCAATTGCCAAAAAAGTTCTGGTTGAATCCCAAGCCCTTATGAAAGATGGCGGCGGTTCCATGCGGATTGATATAAATGATTCAAAACTCGGGCCACTTAATCTAGCGCTGCGAGTTAGCAACGGGGTTTTAGAACTTAAAATCTTAACTCCAAGTCACAGCTCGCGCGACGCCCTTGCGGGAGCTTTGCCGCAGCTACGTGAGAGTTTAACCCAGCAAGGTTTAGATTTAAAAACAGTGGAAGTTGGCGTGGGGATGCAAAATCAATTTGGTGGATCTCAGTCGAATAATGACCGCGGTTACCAAGAAGGCTTAAGAGATAATGTGGCAAGTTTTAAAAATAAAAGTTCGACCGTCGCTATGCCGAAAAGTCTCTACGATAGTCGCGGAATGGGACAGCGTTTTGCAACAGCCAATTTGGCAAGAAGCGCCGATCAAATGATAGCCATTCGAGTTTAATTCCATAGGAAGTGTTACTTAGAAAAAGGTTAGTATATGGCAACGTCTTCTGCGATTCAATCTAGAGTTAGTCCTCCTCAGGTGCAAAAGGCCCTTGAATTAAGCCCTTTGCCTGTAAGTGGTGGTGGCTTGGCGAAAGATTCGAATCAAGAGCCGGCCATCGATTTTCGTACGGTTTTGCAAGGTTCGAATGCGGACACAACTCGCGAACGCGGAGCCCGCAAAGCCAATGGTGATTTGTCTACAGCCAAAACCGATGAAGAATTTCGGAAAATGTTAAATGATCGCGCCAACCCTTTACGGACTCCAAAAAATCAAATGGATAAGGATGATTTTTTAAAACTTTTTATAGCGCAAATGCAAAACCAAGATCCGCTATCGCCTCAGGATAACTCACAAATGGCTGCTCAGTTAGCGCAATTCAACGGCCTTGAACAGATGCTAAACATGAATAAACATTTTGAGACACTGTTGAAAGCACAAGCAACAGATAGATCTCTATCAATGGTTAATTATATTGGAAAAGAAGTCTCTTTAAGTAATGGCTTATTAAAATTCGACGGCAAAGAAACCACCAAAGGGTCATTTAAAACAGACTTTCCTGTGGCAGAAGCAAGCCTTGAAGTTCGTAATTCAGCTGGTGTGGTGATTGGTGAGCAAACCCTTGGTAATGTTATGCCAGGCGAGCATCCCGTCGTTTGGGACGGTAAAGGCAAAGATGGCAAATTGTCAAATCCGGGAGTTTACACATTTAACATCGTAGGAAAATCTTCAGAAGGTGAAGCCGTTACAATTCCAATAACCTCGAAAGTTAAAATAACCGGCCTCGATATGCGCGATGAAAGTGGTGGGCTGTTTACTGAAATTGGCAAAATAAAAATATCGGATATTGCCTCAGTCGGAGCGCCTGGCTATACTGACGGTCTAGTCGCATCAAAAACAAAAACCCAAACCGATTTAGACTTGTCTAAAAGACTTGAACCACAAACTGTTGAACCGGTTGCAGCTGTCGCAACTCCAGTCACTGAGCAAAATTCTGAGCACAAGTTGGAACCCGCAAAATGAAATCTTTAGTTAGAATATTTTTGGGATTAATTTTATTTAATCTAGCTAGCTGCAAATCCACACGGCGAGTGCAAGCGGACGCGCCTTCGGAGTTAGTCGAACCCGAAATTCCAAAAATGGATTTAATCGATGAGCCTATGCCTCAGACAGATATTGCAATGCCAGTATTGCCAAATACACCAAAAGAGCCAGAAATTCGCGATCCGCAGATGTGCACTATGGAATTTAATCCGTCGCATTGCTATTTTAGAAACTATAAGGACAAGAAAATTGTTGAATTTGACCGGATTTATGGCTGGGGAAATAACCCTTGTGCAGCGAAAAACAATCTTAGTTTTAATACCGAACAGAAAAAATTAAAATACGAGGAATTTAGCGATCTGATTTGTGTTCCCGATGCCGCGGTTGGACTTTGTTCGCAAATCAAAACAGACTGCGCAACCACAGAAAATAAAGAATATGTATCTTGCCATTTGCAGTCTTATAAGAATAAAAAATTTATGCCTCATGATGTTATTTTTGTTGTTGGCGAATCGCGCTGTGAAGCCCGGGTCAAGATGGAACAAGAACTTTGCCGAAGAAATCTTTATAGCCAAAGTGTTTCCGAAGCGGAATTAATTTGCGAAGAATTTGAGAATCCTTTGAAATGCGATAGTCCCACGCCAAAAACCTGCGTCAATGCGTACCGCCCAGCAGTTTGTGTAGTCAACAACAGCGGTCTAAGCGAAGATGAAAATACAATTTTTGCAAGCACTCAATGTGAATCGGAAAATACCTTAAAAAATAGACTCTGCCTGAGAGGTTTCACAGAAACGTTTCTAAATTCAAATATCGTATGCGAATAACTTTAAAGTGCTGAAATTGAAAAGTGAAAACATTCTGAGTTTTTTCTCATATTACGCTGCGTTCTCCTCAATTTTATTTATATTCACGTATCAGTTGCGAATAATTGTAACGTTTTCGATCCCCGAGAAGTCATTGTCTAAAGTGATCAATTTGACATTAGCCAAATAGGCATGGGCAAGCACAGAGCCATCAGCCATGGCAAGTTTAAATTCGACAGATAAATCGGCCGCCAGGAGAGCTGTTTCAAGGGTGAATTCTAAAATTCCGAACTGCTTTAAATAGGCAACGGTTGATAAAGCAACTGGATCGGGATAAGCGGATTTTATTTTTCGGTAAACTTCAAATATTACTATTGTAGGAACAGCCGTAATCTGATGAGTCGATAATAATTTTTCACAAACGCCGCCTAAGCGACCTTTGTTTAGCAGTTCAATCCACACGGAACTATCTAAAAGAGCTTCCGGCTTCATAATTTCCGGTCTTTTTTGTCGCGGAGCTTTTTAGATTCTAAGCCGCCATCTAATTCTTTTTGCAGGCTTTCTAAATCTGTAACAGGTACAAGATAGGCTATTTTCCCTTTTGCAATCACTTCAACTGACGTGCCAGGCTTTATATTTAAAATATTTCGAATATGGGCTGGAATGACAACTTGAAATTTTGTGGAAACTTTTACAGACATAACAATTTACTCCCTCTTGAAAGTTAAACGATTAATTGATCGATGTCAATTTTGTTTTACAATCCTCAAAATACTTATCTCTAGTTGCCGCATGGCGCCTTTTTGCTAAGATCTAAGTCTTATGTTTGCTTCCATAATTTTAATTCTCACATTTACGAACTTAACTCTTTGTGCCGAACAGCAGAAACAAGACCAAAAAGAAGACCACAGGCCCTTGGAATATGCGTCGTCGATTCAGATTTGGAGTTTTGGACTCGGAAGTATTTTTCATCGTCTACAAGCTTATGGAGACAATGACCTGGCCGGAACGTCTGCTGCCATTGACCTTGGTTACGGAGTGTTAAAAGAAAAATGGTTTGTACGTGGAGCTTTTAGCTCAATCCTTGGACCCTACGAGCCAGCGCGCGATCACCAATTTAATATGGATTACTTTGGCACGGGATTTTTACTTCTCGCCGGGGCCCAACTCCAAAATTTTCCGTATCAAAATATGAATTTCGAGAATCGCTCGCTTGGATATGGTTTGGCGTTTGGATTTCACTATTTTGACTTGAGCGGAAAGTCCATCGGAAAAAACCGCAAAATCGACAATGACAGCTCTGTGGCTCCCCGTGACTACCGAAGTAATATTACTAATTTGGCACTGCTTCCAGCTATTTATATTTCATGGCTTAACCCGTATAGAAAAATTGGCAATACTCCTGAAGATCTAAAAAC
This sequence comes from bacterium, assembly GCA_043757325.1. Lineage (GTDB taxonomy): Bacteria > Bdellovibrionota_B > Oligoflexia > Oligoflexales > RGVZ01 > JAYVPO01. Next base: position 76,335 of record JAYVPO010000153.1, on the reverse strand, counting down.
CCGGGTTGAAGGCTATCAGGTTTTGATCGGAGCGATTGTCCCGGTTATTTCCTATTACGACAACGAATACAGCCGAGATAAATTGCAAGATGATGGCAGTAACTTGTCGGTGGTTGTGCGTGAACGAGGCAGTTTTACTGGGGCCAGCGCGTATCTGGCTATTTCTATTTTGCTGGGGATCTGAATTGTTAAAATTAATTTATTCATTATTTTTATCAGCTTGCACAAGCTTTAACTTTAAAAATAACAATACCGCAAATGACCCAGGCGTGAAGCCTTTTCCATCGAATCATCCGGAAGCGTATTGGGTTTTAAGTAAAATCGATTACGAATTAAATGGCCGCAACATTCAAGAATTTCAAGTCCGTCAATCTACAGTTGTCCTAGCGATTAAAAATAAAGCCATGAATTGGTTTTTTGCTAAACAGAAAAAAACCTTGTGTGAAAAAGATCAAACTCTAGAGCTGGGCAAGTCGAATTTTGCTGTTTTAAATAGTTTGGATGCATGCCCAGAAAGATATATTCGATTTGTAAGTTTCCAAGAAGAATCTCTGGATCTTTTAAAAATCGAAACTTTTGACCAAGAAATCTTAAAATACTTTGATCTAGACATGGGTAAAACTCATAAAATCGATTTCCTATTTGTTCGAAAACCAATAGATTATATTAAAACAATTATGCATAGCGGAATTCAGGCCGCAGCAAACAGTGAACTTTTTAAAAAATTTGAGGAGATTCCATGATTATCGGTGTTCCAAAAGAAATCAAAAATCGCGAAAACCGTGTGGGTGTTGTACCTGGTGGCGTGGAAGTTTTAATCGGTCAAGGGCATAAAGTTTTTATTCAAAAAGGCGCTGGTGTCGGAGCCGGAATTCCTGACGAGCGTTTTATTGCTGCCGGCGCCAAAATGGTAGCCACAGCAGATGAAATTTGGGGCAACTGCGAAATGATTATGAAAGTCAAAGAGCCCATCGCAGAGGAATACTCCAAATTGCGTTCTGGCCAAATTCTTTACACCTATCTGCACTTAGCGGCGGAGCCAAAATTAGCAGAAGTTTTGGTGAAGCAAAATGTCTCAGCTGTAGCCTACGAGACTATCGAACTGTCAAATGGGTCACTTCCTTTATTAACCCCCATGAGTGAAGTTGCCGGCCGCATGGCGGTGCAAGTTGGAGCTCAATGTTTGCAAAAACATAGCGGCGGAAAAGGTCTTTTACTTGGTGGTGTCCCAGGCGTGATGCGCGGTAGTGTGGCGATAATCGGTGGTGGTGTAGTTGGAATTAATTCGGCTAAAATCGCCGTGGGACTTGGCGCACGAGTTACGATATTAGATGTCAACCCTGCCCGCTTAGCTTATTTAGATGATATTTTCGGAAATAATATTACAACACTCATGTCTAATCCTGAAAATATCGCGGCCGCCGTAAAAGAAGCTGACCTTGTTGTTGGCGCGGTGTTAATCACAGGTGCTAAAGCGCCTACTTTGGTTTCAAAGCAACTTGTAAAAACCATGGAACCGGATTCTGTTATTGTAGACGTGGCAATCGATCAAGGCGGGTGCGTAGAAACCATCCGTGCAACAACCCACGATGATCCGGTGTATAAAGTCGAAGGGGTTCTTCATTACGGCGTCACAAATATTCCCGGCGATGTACCAAAAACTAGTACCTACGCCCTGACCAATGTCACTATCAAATACGCACTTGATTTAGCAAACAAAGGATTGCAAAAAGCCCTCGAAACTTCCGAACCCTTGCGCAAAGGTCTAAATACTTTCAACGGAAAATGCACGCACAAAGCGGTCGCCGAAGCCTTAAATATGCCTTTTTCTGCCTACTAGGGTTGCAAATGTTTTTCTTTTTGGCGGTGTTTTTTTGTAAGTCTGTTCTCGCGCAGGATTTAAAGTCTATGCTGAATGCTAAAAGCGTAAAGCACTCGATTTTATTTTCATCTTTAGAACGATCAGAAAAACCTCTATTTGAGTCGGGATCAAAAAATTTATTAAGCCCCGCATCGCTAACCAAACTTGTAACTGCTACAGCAATTTTAAGCCAGTATGGACCGCGAGGTACCATCAAAACTCCGGTTTTTTATTCGGGAGAGTTTTCTAGTGGAATCATCGAAGGGAATTTGGTTTTTAAAGGATTAGGCGATCCTTTCTTGGTTTCTGAAAAACTTTGGCAATTGGCAGTTGATTTAAGAAACCGCAACATCAAAGAAATTGCAGGAAAAATTTTAGTCGATGACAGTTATTTCGATGACGAAGAACGTGATACTTCCCGTGCCGAAGGTGAAAAAAAATCACGGCATGCCTACGATGCCCCCATAAGTGCCATGGCGGTTAATTTCAATACGGTTGCGATCAGTATCGCTCCGGGCCTAAAGGTAGGCCAGCCGGCGGTGGCTTTTCTCGATCCTTATCCACTTGAAGAAATTATTATTCAAAATAGGGTGCAAACAGGCACTAAAAATACCAAGCTCAATGTTTCTCGATTGGGAGATGGAACCGAACGAAAAATTACTTTACTTGTAGATGGTGCGATTGGGATTGATAGTTTTCCCAAAAAAATTTATCGTTCGCTTCCGATTCCTTTAAGTGCAGCAATAATTAAAACTTTTTTGCAAAAGGAAGGGATTATTATTCGCGATGAATCAAGATCTTCTACGTCTTTAAAGCCAATTTTAGAAATAGAAAGTTACGACATCCAAAAGATTGTCCAAGGTTTAAATACTTTTTCAAATAATTTTATCGCCGATATGCTGACCAAAAAATTAGGCGCGGATCTTTTTCAGCCACCGGGAAGTTTATTAAATGGGGCTCGTGGTTTGAAAAAGTTTTTAAAGGAAAAAGTCGGAATAAAGTCAGCTTTTGAAATAGAAAATGGCTCGGGTTTGGACACAAGAAATCGCCTAAGCTGCGACCAAATTGTTGAGGTTTTGAAGTTTAGTTACAAGAACAATGTGTTTTTTGATCTTTATAATACTCTTCCAAGTTTTGGGCAGGATGGAACACTAAAGAAACGCGGCCAAGGACGAAAAGATATTTTTGATTCTGTCCGGGCGAAATCAGGAACTTTAACCGAGCCCATTACCGTTTCGGGATTGGCAGGAATTTATAAGCACTCGCGCTATGGATTTGTTGGATTTTGTATTTTAAGTAATGGAATCAAGGGTCAGGGCCAACCAAGCCTCGAAGAACTTCACCAGTTCCAAGAGGCTCTGATTGTCAAACAATATTAGTTTGGCGGTATTACTGCGGCAGTGGACTAGGCGAAACAGCAGGTTTATTTTCTGGCGGTAACGGCATAACTTGAGGTGTTACTTTAGGTTGTACTGCAGGTATATAATTTGGTTGAAATGAAGACGGTATATCACCCTGGGTTGGATTATTTTGCACCGGTGAATTACTTCCCTTAGAATACTTCGAAATCGGTTCACGACGGAATTTTTTCCAATAGTCATTTACTTCATGGTGCGGACGAGGTCTTTGGCGATCAACTTCAAAACCTTCCCAGGCTCTTTTGCCGTTTGCAAAAATTGCAGGTGCATACTGCGCAATAAGTTTTATTTTTTCGCGGAAACTTTCTACTGGAATTTGCTTATTACTATCAGCGATTTTTACCAGAACGTCTTTTAATTTTGCCTTTACTAAGTCTTCTTGCGCAAAAGTAACAAAAAATTTGGCTTTGATAATTAATGCATCCACTACTTCGTCGACTCCAAGTGAGGTCTTGTCTAGAAAAATACTTCGGGTCAAATAATCGGCGATGAACTCAGGATTTTTTAATAAATCAGCTGGATTAAAAGCTGGTGCGGGATTTTCTGCAGCGGCAACAACGGCCTTAGGATCATCACTACTTACTATCGCCGTTACGAGCTTATCGCCTTCTTTTTGGGTCTGTGCTGAAGCGGAAGAAGTCTGTGGTGGAGTTAGCGCATTTGCGGGCTTGTTTTCGTCTTTTTTTTCCTCGGTTTTCTTGCAACCTAATAGCGGCAATAAAAGAACTGGCATGATTTTTAGCCATCGATTTGAAATCTTTGTAGAATTCATGGTAAGGAGCTCCCCATAATAAAAATTTGTTTTCCGAATGTCACAATATATCGGAAAATTAGGGTGAAAACTTTAGACATAAACTTAAAGTCCTAGATTCAACAGGCTATTTGCGTTGTTTTCAGCCCTGACATTCCGGGCCCACATCGTTTCCAGCGTTATCACAATACTGTGGTAGTTCATTAAAATGCGAGAGATCTTTGCCGCAGTATTTTACCATTTTATCACCAAGAAATGGGCACGACTGACCGCTCCCGTTAGAATAGTAACCAGTGCCGTTAACGCGGTAACAACCAACTGGAATTTTTGCACCTCGGCACGCATTGGGATCTACAACATTTGCAGCGTGATCCGATCGGGAAGGTAGAGCCGCAAAATTAGTTGTTCCGCAAAGTTCTTGCATTTTACAACCGGTGTAAGGACAAGATATTCCAGCACCGTTTGATAAAAATCCTGTTGGGCCAATTCTGTAGCACATTCGAGGTAAAATTTGTGCCTGAGCTGGTGGTATAGGCGCAGTTGGTGGTTGGTTAATAACCGGTGGATTTGCCGGAGAATTAGCCGCTGGATTAGCTGGCGGATTAGCAGCCGGAGGTGTGTTACTAATCGGCGTAACGGGAACCGGATCTGCATTGCTTGGTGGTGGTAAATTTATGCCACATCCACATCGGGCCCCAAGTCGCGAATCTTTTTGTACAACATCGCGGCCGTGATCGGGGAAACTCGGTAAATTATCAAAAGAATTTTTCCATCCACAATCACGAAGCTGATCTATACTTGAAATTTCGCAGTAAAGACCTTGCCCATTCGAATAAAAAGCCGACCTGTCATTTCGGTAAATACCTGCAGCACGGCTTACAATTTCGGCCGTATTTGATTTGAAGTGAACGCGCATACGCACAACTTCTCGTGTCGTCGAAGGGGTTGAACGGCGGACGTAATAAAGATACGGATCTTGCGACAAGGTATCAAAATTATCGCCACCTGTGGGATCAATAAAAGATGGATAAATGTGATGCACGCGCCCTTCGATGGTTGCATTGTCACCCCAAGAATTGGTGGCACTTAACACCGTAACTGCAGAACTCCAATGAATGAGGTCCTGGGAAAACTTTATAAAAAAGCCTTGAGTATGATCTTCTTGGCGTTCGCCAAATCCAAGAAATACAAATTGATTGAGATAAGTACTGAAATTTAAGGAACCTGGCGCCAGTCCACCAAACAGCGTTGCGCAGCGTTCGCCTAGATTAGGCTTGGCGTTAAATTCATTTCCGTCGAAAGCACGCCATTGATTTGAGTCAAATAAATCTTTTGTGCGAAGTGTACAAACTCCAAAGCTTCCGTCTGCGGATTTAAACATACTCATGGTGTAATAAAAATTATCGCGCGGATTAAAAATAATATTTGTCGGATCGGAATAACCACCGACGAAATGATTATTAAAAGCAACCGGAGGCTTAGCCAGCACTCGCTGTTGCTGTGGTGCAACTTGAAATCGCACACCGTCGCTAGAACTTCCCCATGTTAAGGCAGGAAACCAACATTCGTTATCGGCGCAAGAAATTTCTCCAGGATGAGACTTCGCATGGGCTTCGTGGTGATACATCACAAAAAAGCGTCCATCCGACAATCGGTAAGGCGACCATGGCCAAAAAGCATCGTCAAAAAATGCCGGATTGGAATTATAATTTGAAATAGAGACCGCTTTCGTGCAATCCAAACTTAACTTATCAAGAGAGTCGCCAGTAAAAGCGTAGGTTAAGTGATGCGGTACAAGCATCCGAATTTTTCCGGCAAGATCCCGGTACACGCGAGGCGGTCCGTCTGGAGTATAAAATATTGAGTCGGTGGTTTTAGGAGTAAGTTGCGCAATCAGATTGCGGTCGTTTGGGTCGGCAGAAATGCAATTATTTTGCGCTACGCTGGCGACTATTTCTTCACCCGACGAAACTTCTACAGCATTCGATAGCGCAATAGAATTTCGGGTGGAATTGAGTTTGCTTGAGCGTGCACTTGGAGGCGCTTTGCAAAAGGTAAAAAAAACCGTCGAAAATAGGGCGAGTATTTTTAAATAATTATTCATAAAATCAGTATCGGTTCGCAGGTATAAAAAAATTAGAAAAATTGTCAAGTGATTACAATTAAAGGAAGAATTAGGGGCGATTTAGCCCGCCGATTAAGCTTATGTATAAGCTGGGGAAAAGAATTTTTTTGGCTTTACTAACACCTTGTTTTCAATCGCGTTCTAAAGGTTATCCACAGGTTCTACACACTACCTGTAGTGTGGGCAGACTTGACACCACACTACCTATAGGTCAACCTAATAGTAGGCGTTAATAACAATGAAACTTGCTTTAACCAAATCTTTATGAGGTTTTTATGACTTTTGACTCGTCAACCGCAGCGGCACCTTCCCAAACCCATCATTCAAGCCCGAGTTTTGTCGGCGAACCGGCTATCCCTTTTCAAGGATCGTTACATCTTGTCCCCTCATCTTCAGATCCTGTGGAATTTAAACGCCAGAAAGATTTGCGTTTTGTGACTATTCAAAATTATGCATCGCGCATTTATGAAAATCCGGATAATTCAAAAAACGCAGCTCGCGAACTAGTGAGTTGGATTGATGTTGAACTTCATGAGCAAGGTATAAAAAGTTTTCTTCACAGTATTGAAACGGGATTTGAAGTTGGACTGATCAATCAACGTCTGTTAGATTTCGCCCGACTTCATCACAAAGTTTTGGATGCAGCTATTTCTACCGAGCAGGATTCCCTTTTTGAATATTTTGGCATTCGCACAGTTTATGACCGCTATTTATTAAAGCATCCGCAACGTCGCCTGGTGGTGGAATCCCCGCAGTATTTTTTTATGCGAATAGCATGTGCTTTGTCTTATGATTTAAAAAATGCGTTGGATCTTTACAAACTTATTTCAAGTTTTGAATATATGCCAAGCTCGCCGACGCTATTTAATTCTGGCACTCTGCACGAGCAGCTTTCGTCGTGTTTTCTACTTGATTCGCCCGAAGATTCATTGCATTCGATCTATCAAAAATATATGGATATTGCAAAACTTTCGAAGTTTTCTGGTGGGATTGGCGTGGCTTTTTCGCGGGTGCGTTCGCGCGGATCTTTAATCCAATCTACCAACGGTTTTTCAAATGGAATTATTCCTTGGATCAAAACATTAGATTCCAGTGTGGCCGCAGTTAACCAAGGCGGAAAAAGAAAAGGTGCATGCTGTGTTTACTTAGAGTGCTGGCATGCAGACATTGAAGAATTTTTGGAGTTGCGTGACAATACCGGAGACGATATGCGCCGCACGCACAATTTAAATCTTGCTAACTGGGTGTCAGATTTATTTATGAAGCGTGTTCAGACGGGTGGGATGTGGTCACTGTTTGATCCCAAAACGGTTCCAGAACTTGTGGATTCCTATGGCGACGAATTTGAGGCTTATTACTTAGAGGCCGAAAATGAGAAAAAATTCAGCAAGCAGGTTTCTGCGCGAGATTTATACGGCCGAATGATGAAGACTCTTGCTCAAACCGGCAATGGTTGGATGACATTTAAAGACGCTAGCAATAAAAAATCTAATCAAACCCTACGCAAAGAAAACGTGATTCATTTATCTAATCTTTGCACGGAAATTCTCGAAGTGACTTCCGATGATGAGACCGCGGTTTGTAATTTGGGATCGGTTAACCTCGCCAAATATGTCCAAAACGGGAAAGTGGATTTCGCGCGGATTTATAGCAATGTTCAAATTATCGTAAGACAACTTGACCGGGTGATTGATTTAAATTTTTATCCGATCCCTCAGGCCAAAAAAGCCAATAAAAAATGGCGCCCAGTCGGGTTAGGAGTGATGGGTTTACAGGATGTATTTTTTCAACTAGGTCTGGCCTTTGATTCTGCCAAGGCGTTGAAGATTTCCACCGACATTCAAGAAGAAGTCTATTTTGCAGCTCTTTCTGCATCGTGTGCTTTGGCAAAAGAATTTGGTCCGCACGAGAATTTCTTAGACACCAGAGCTTCGGTTGGCGATTTGCAATTTGATTTGTGGGGTCATGAGCCTAAGGATACCGAGCGTTGGGATGCTTTGAAAAAAGACATTCAAACGCACGGCTTAAGAAATTCACTTCTTATTGCGATTGCACCCACCGCAACTATCGGGTCAATTGTTGGTTCGTACGAGTGCATCGAACCTCAGGTTTCTAACTTATTTAAACGTGAAACTCTTTCGGGAGAATTTTTACAAGTTAATCGCTACTTGGTGCAAGATTTAAAAAAGCTAAATCTTTGGAATAAAGAAGTTTGTGATGCGATCAAACTTGGCGAAGGTTCGATTCAGCATATCGAAGAAATTCCAGCGGACGTAAGAAACCTTTACCGTACGGCTTGGGAAGTTCCCATGAGAGCCTTGATCGATATGGCCAGCGAACGCGGAAAATTTATCGATCAGGGTCAGTCGTTAAACTTATTTAACGAAAATCCAACTATTGGAAGTCTATCTTCTATGTATATGCATGCATGGAAAAAAGGTCTAAAGACAACATATTACCTGCGCTCTCGTCCGGCTACCAAAATCGCTAAAACCACTGTTACTAAGAAAACAACGGAAAAAGAAATCGATGATATAGCCGCAGTAACCTGTTCTTTGGAGAACCCAGAAAGCTGTGAAGCGTGTCAGTAAAATTATAAAAAAACGTATAACTAGGATTTGAAGAATAATTATGAATCAATTGCAAAGCGGCTTACAAAATTCGGGGACTAAAATTTTAGACCCTGGAATGAGTTTAACCTTAAGGCCGATGCGGTATCCGCAATTTTACGAAATGTATCGCCAGGCGCTAAAAAATACGTGGGTTGTAGAGGAAGTGGATTTTTCGTCTGATCTACAAGATTTAGAAAAACTCAGCGTTGGAGAAAGGCACTTGGTGCATCGACTTGTGGCCTTTTTTGCAACGGGCGATTCGATTGTTTCAAATAATTTAGTTTTAAATTTGTATCGGCATATAAATGCTCCAGAAGCGAGAATGTACCTTTCGCGCCAGCTTTACGAAGAAGCCTTACATGTGCAATTTTATCTAACTCTCTTGGATACCTATATTGCTAATCCAGAGGACCGGGCCAAGGCGTTCGATGCTGTGGAAAGTATTCCTTCGATAAAATTAAAAGCTGATTTTTGTATGAAGTGGATATCTAGTGTTTACGACATGGATTCTTTACAGACAAAGTCTGATCGCAGAAAATTTGTTTTAAATCTTATTTGTTTTGCAGCCTGTATTGAGGGACTTTTCTTTTTTGCTGCTTTTGCTTATGTTTATTTCTTTAGATCTAAAGGGCTTTTGCACGGACTTGCTGCCGGCACCAACTGGGTATTTAGAGATGAAAGCGCGCACATGGCTTTTGCTTTTGAAGTGATTGAAACGGTAAGAACTGAAGAGCCCGAGCTTTTTGATCGCGAGATGAATGAGCAGATCAAAAAAATGCTTATTGAGGCTGTCGACTGCGAAGTAACTTTTGCAGGAGATTTACTCCAAGGCGAAGTAATAGGACTATCCATTGATGCGATGCGTCAGTATTTGGAATTTGTCGCGGATCAGAGGCTGGTTGTCTTGGGTTTGCCGGCAATATTTGGGTCGGAAAATCCACTGCCGTTTATGGATTTGCAAGATGTCCAAGAATTAACGAATTTTTTTGAAAGACGAGTTGCGTCCTATCAGATGGGAGTAAGTGGAGACGTGGTGTTTGATGCCAATTTTTAGTTAAAGATTTATTTTAAATTTCCGCTCAAACGAACACTAAAACGTGTATCTGAATCCAGGAAACGGAAAGTAACTTAACTCTAAAGACCTGTCTTCCAGCTTAGTTGCTGCATCTGACCCCGATATGCTTACGATATTCGACAAGGTCAAAGTAAATTCAAACTGTTCGGTAAAAAACCTTTTCAGGCTAATGCCGATTTGATTAGCGTATTTAAAACTTCAGTTTGCTTTGTTTTTTGATTAAAACAGTTTGACCGGTGCATCCGTAATCGTCTTCACGAAACCAGCACTGGCTACCGCTTTTTGATTTTACTTGCATGAATTCCCAGAGCTCAACTTCCCTACCGTCGTTTTCACGCCCACTAAGATCCAAGTAAGTGCCGGAAAAACACATGTGTGAGTTGCCTTTTCGTAACTTTGTCATGCCGTCAACTGTCTCAAGGCAGTAGTCCTTTCCCCAGCCTGTTTTAAACACATACTCGTGCTTTATTTTTTCGCCTTCTATTTCAATATGAACCCACCAACCGATTTTTTCTTCTTCAATACTGTGGCATGAATAAAAAACTTTATTCGATTCAAAACATTGCCAGGGTCTGTTCACTCCATTTTTTAAATATTTACCTCCTTTTTTTGAAGAAAGTTGGAAAGCAAAATCTGTATCTCGGCGATTCAAAAGGCCATAAGTTGGGGTTAAAAACCCTTTTTCCAAGTCTGCCGGTGAATCAGCAAACAAGAATCTCTTTAAAAGTAAAAATATAATTATTTGCATTGGTTGAATGTTTCGTACATCGTATTAAAGTTTTTCAATCCATTTTTAATCTCTGCGGAGGTTTTATTTTTTAACCCCTTATAAATCGTCAAAACATCCATCCATGAAATGTTGCTTTTAGAATTTTGCTCTGCTAGTTGCTTTTTGTGAAATAGCCACCGAACACCTGCGCAGATGTTTATGTTTTTGTTCATCTTAGGATGAATTGGCAACGAATTTTTCAAAGTTCAATCATGCCCGACAATTTTCAAATTTTTAAGAAATCATTCAGTAGCTTCGCAAGAACGCCAGTTTTAGTATAGTCAAATAAGAGACACTCCGGAAAAAGTAGCTGCTAACGGGTGCAGTTTTTTTGCGCCGGAAAAGTTTTCGAAGATTGCCGAGTTACCGTCTGTTCAAGCCTTTGGCTTTTCCTTGACTTAAGCTTTTCGCGTGATTGTGATCGTCACCTAGAGGCGTTTGTCGTTTACTTTTTCATACAAAGTTTCGACAACACTTAGACAATTGACACTGGTAATTCTTGACCTTCAATTGAAGTAAGAAATTGAAATGATTTTTGATACACAGAAAGTTTTTCTTGGCCTAGACTAGGCAAATCGTTTACGGCAACGTCTCTCGGATAGGATCACGATCATGCAAAAAGCCTAAGTTAACGAAAAGGCAAATGCCAAAGGCTTAAACAAACGTTGACGCGGGAATCGCAGAAAACTCAATCCGCGCAGAAAAATTGCACCTACGATCTAATAGATGGTGATGATTTTTTTATTTTAAGATTGGCATATAAATTGAAAGTTCGTTAAAATGTAATTCAGTGGCTCTACCACTGAATTACATGTTTTACAGTGGTGTAACGTTGAATTTTCCTAGAAATCTAAATTTAAGCAACTGGTTAAAGCATAAGTCCTTGTTTTTACTTGGACCAAGGCAAAGCGGGAAGAGCACACTTCTAAAACTTAATTTTCCGAAGGCGACGTATATCGACCTGCTAGCCTCAGATACCTTTCGCGAATTAAGCCGCTACCCAGAGTCCCTAAGTCAGACCATTCAATCAGGTGCCAAGCAAGTCATAATCGACGAAGTTCAGACTTTGCCAACATTGCTTAACGAAGTGCAGAGACTTATCGATACAAGACCTGAATTGAGATTTATTCTGACCGGAAGCAGTGCTCGAAAACTACGCCGCGGTCAAGTGAATCTCCTCGGAGGACGAGCATTAGAATTTCACCTTCATCCGCTTAATTATGCCGAAACTGGAGAAGACTATCTTCTGCCGCGCCTCACCAAAGGCAGCCTGCCCGCGATTCTCAACTCTGAAATATATTGGACGGAATTAAAATCGTATGTTGGTTTATATTTGAAAGAAGAGATTCAAGCAGAGTCTGCGGTCAGAAAGCTCGAACAGTTTGCGCGTTTTTTCGATATGTGTGCATGGCTTAATGGCAAACAGCTTAATTACACAAAAGTTGGCAATGATTCGGGTGTTTCGCCGCGCACTGTTAAAGACTACGTGCAAGTTCTTATAGATACGTTGATCGTTTCAACATTGCCTCCATACCGCAAGACAGCATCTAGAAAAACCGTGGCTACTGAGAAAATTTATTTTTTTGATATTGGAGTTTCTAATTTTTTAATCGGAAGAAAAGAGGTTTACCCTAAAACGCCCGCTTTTGGAGAAAATCTAGAGCATCTTATTTTTCTAGAATTGAGAGCGTATTTAGACTACTTGCAACGTGATGAAATGCTTACTTATTGGCGCACAACGTCTCAAATAGAGGTAGACTTTATCGTGGGTGATCATACAGCTATTGAAGTGAAAGGTGCGGGCCGTGTAAGCACACAAGACCTAAAAAGTCTAAAAATTCTGTCTGAAGAAATGGTGCTCAAAACAAAAATTGTAGTTTGTGACGAGAAAGAACCGCGTACAGTGGATGGAATAAAAATTTATCCTATAATACTATTTCTGCAAAAGCTTTGGGCAGGTGAAATTTTCTAGGGTTAAACCCATGATAGAAAAAGTTTAAAAAAACATGTAAACTTGGCTGCTATGTCGACTCATTTACAAAAAGAAATTCAAAAACGCCGCACTTTTGCGATTATTTCCCATCCCGATGCTGGAAAAACAACAATCACAGAAAAACTTCTGCTGTATGGCGGTGCTATTCAAATGGCCGGAACGGTCAAAGCTAAACGTGGCAAAAAATTTGCGACTTCCGACTGGATGGAATTAGAAAAACAGCGCGGAATTTCGGTCACTTCTTCAGTTATGAAATTCACTTACCTGGATCATGAAATTAATTTAATCGACACACCTGGTCACCAGGATTTTTCGGAAGATACCTACAGAACCCTAACCGCCGTAGACAGTGCGGTGATGCTAATCGACGCAGCCAACGGCGTAGAAGCACAAACCAAGAAACTTTTCGAAGTTTGCCGCTTAAGAAAAACTCCCATCATTGCATTTATTAACAAGATGGACCGCGAAGGTCGAGACCCATTTGAGCTACTAGACGAAATTGAAAAAGTTCTGGGAATCGCCTGTTATCCAGTAACCTGGCCGATAGGAATGGGAGATCGTTTTCGAGGAGTCTACGACCGCGCCGAAAGTGAGTTTCATTTTTTTGAAAAAAACGCAGATCGTTCGCGACCGATTCAGAAGAAAATCATTAAATTAAATTCGCCTGATCTCGACGCCGAAATTGGCCAAGAAGAAGCCGGAACTCTAAGAGACGAAGTTAATATGCTGCAAGGTGCAGGCGAAGATTTTACCATTGAAAAATATTTAAGTGGCAGTATCGCGCCGGTTTTTTTCGGCAGTGCGATGAATAATTTTGGGGTCGAAACACTTTTAGAGGCACTCATCAAACTTGCCCCATCTCCAACCCCGCGTGAAGCCGTTGAACGAACCGTGCAAGCAACTGAGAATAAATTCTCAGGATTTATTTTTAAAATTCAGGCCAATATGGACCCCGCTCACCGCGACCGAGTTGCTTTTATGCGTATCTGTTCCGGGAAGTTTGAACGCGGCATGAAAGCCTTTCACGTGCGACTTAAGCGTGAACTTCGTTTAGGTAGGCCCACTCAGTTTATGGCTCAAGACCGGTCTTTAGTGGATGAAGCTTACGCAGGTGATATCGTTGGAATTCATGACCCCGGTGTTTTTAAAATTGCAGATAGTATTACCGAGGGCGAATCACTTCATTTTGCAGGAATTCCACTTTTTTCTCCGGAAAATTTCGTACGTGTTCAGTTGAAAGATCCGCTGAAATCAAAGCAGCTTGCCAAGGGCCTCGATCAACTATCAGAAGAAGGCGCTGTACAGGTGTTGCGCCCCATAAATTCAAACGAGCAGTTTTTGGGGGTTGTTGGGGTGTTGCAATTTGACGTGGTAAAATACCGTTTGGAGCATGAATACAGCGTTCCAACGCAGTTTATTAATTTGCCTTATACGATCGCTCGCTGGGTTATTTGTAACGATGAAAAAATTTTAGAAAAATTTAAACAAGAACAAGGCCAGAATCTTTGCTTTGATCAACGTGGGCAATTGGTTTTGTTGTTGGATCAAATATGGCGGATGAAACTTCTTAACGAGCGTTTTCCCACGGTAACTTACTCGGCTACGTCGTAAATTACTGCAGACTTTTAAGATCTTGATCATACTCAGCACGATCAATTCCTATTAACGTATAGATCGTATAGGTGGCTCCAGCTGAAAGAAGATCTTTATTTTGTGTATTTAACTTTTCGTAATAAATGTCGTCGATTTGTAATTTTGACTGAAAAATTTTTCTGCTTATTTCAAGGGATTTCTGAGAAGAGTAGCCGGGCTTAAGCTTTAAATCTTCGTCAACTGAGTAGTCCAGGGCCTTTTTTGCAATATCAAGAGCTAAAGACTGAGCCTTTTTTAGGCCAAGAGGCAAGTCTGTCTCTCCATCATTGACCGAGTAAACTTGTAAGCGTTTGTCGTTTTTTAAAAAACTATTTGGCTTTGCGGTCAGCCATTCAGGGCGCGAGCTTTTACTGCGCTCTAATATTTTATCATCGCTTGAGGACGTAGCACACGTCGCAGCATTCAAGACGACCATAATCAAATAAAGTGAACAGTGTTTGAAAATCATTTGCTTGGGATTTTTTTAGAAGAGGGATTATTTTTTGGATTGACTTCAGGATGCTTTGCATAAACTTTTTCTAATACTTTATGGAGCAAAGCATTATTTTCGGTAATTATTTGTGTCAGAATTTGAAGTTCATCAGTGGTACCGCGATTTTTCTTTTTAATTTGCGATTCCGATTGATTAGAATCCTTGGCCGCCGCTTTTTCTTTCATATAAAATATCCCCTACAGAATATGATAGCTGAGTCCGAGCCCAATTGCCAAGGATTGGCGCTTTAAGCTCGCATCCACAACTTTGTCGGTGGAATTTGCCGGCTTACTATAATAGCTAAATTCATAAGCTGCCTCAATACGAGCAGCCATGTAGAGTGTCAAAAAATAATCGTAGGCAAGGCTTGCATGTATTGTTTTAAACGAGGCGCTAAGCTGGTTATTTTCGTCTTTTTGGGTGGTTAATTTGTCGAAACGTTCTAAAAACAGCTCACTTATTAAAAGCAACCGGTGGTTGGGTGAAAAATTTTGCACAAATCCTGCTAAAACCCCCGGAAATCCCACAGCCGTTCCAATACTAAGCCGCGAATCGGCCGACTTTGAAAAAAGGCTTAAACTCGCTCCGGAGCCGATGAAATAGCCAAATTTTTTATACAGGGCAATGTGAAACATATACTGAAAGCGAACCGAGGTCCGGTAGATCTTGAATTCTTCGTTTTCTAGTTCGGCAAGCTTCCCCACTTTCCAAATGTCTTGAAATTCCAAGATCGAAAAATTTAAATTGTGATCTTTGCGAAATCGGCGAACGTACCGTTCCCATTCGTGAACTTCGGGTTCGTCTTCGAAAACCGTAAAATCCGCGCCATTCGCGATATTTTTGACTTCGCAAATCAGAATCGTTAAAAAAAGTAAAAAAACATATTTACGGATTGTCATGACGTGATTAGTTTACACCATCGTAGTTTTTTTTGGAGTTTATAATGCAAACAAATGATGTCTTTTCTTTTCTAGCTAACTTTTCGTCGCTGCCTGAGTCGTGGCTTCTTATCGGTGGCCCCGCGATAATTGGGATTTCGGCTGCGGCCGTTCTGACAATTCTTCGTTTTGCCAAGGCAAAAAAGGAGCAGGCAGAATTTAAAACAGACCTAGATCAATTTACTCACGAACCTGAAATTCCCCAGGCAAAAACATCTGAGATTATCCTTGAACCAGAAAAAGAACCGACTTGGGCCGAAAAATTAACTCGCGGCCTCGGCCGGTCTCGAGATTATTTAAGCTCGCAAATATCTGGGCTATTTCAGCACGGAGCAAAATTAGATGACGCTCTCATCGAAAAAATCCACGAAACTCTTTATCGAGCGGATTTTGGCATTGCCACCACCGATAAATTCATCGCTGAAATTAAAACTTCACTTCGCGGCAAAGAGAATATCTCCTACGATGATGTGAAGCCTATTTTAAGGGCGGAAATCAAAAAAATATTTTCAGGCTCGGGCCGTGTAAATGCGGAAGTAAGTCTTCCTAATGTAAATGCCGAAGTAAGTTATCCTAAAGTTATTCTGATTGTGGGCGTCAATGGTGTCGGCAAAACCACATCGATTGCTAAAATGGCGCGGGTTTTTTTAGATGATCAGCAAAAAGTTTTGCTTGCCGCAGCCGACACATTTAGGGCCGCAGCCATTGAGCAGCTTTGCGAATGGGGCGAAAGATTGTCAGTGGATGTCATCAAGCATAAGGCCGGAGCTGACCCTGCTGCGGTGGCTTTTGACGCGATAAAAGCTAGCAAATCACGAGGAATGGACGTGCTTATTATCGACACAGCCGGGCGTTTACACAATAAAGTAGAGCTTATGGATGAGCTTGGAAAAATAACCAAGGTGATCGGTCGAGAAATTCCCGGCGCTCCCCATGAGACTCTTCTTGTCATCGATGCTACAACCGGTCAGAACGCAGTGTTGCAAGCTAAAGCCTTTCACAATGTGGCAAAGTTGACTGGTCTTGTGGTTACAAAATTAGACGGAACAGCAAAGGGCGGTGTAGTCGTCAATATCGTCGACCAGTTTAAAATTCCGGTGAAATTTATTGGAATTGGAGAAAAAATTAACGATATGAGATTGTTTAATGCTGAAGAATTCACCGAATCCCTTATATAATTTTAAAACAACCTTGGTAACTTACCGAATGCCAATAGGGCATGCGAATGGGCAAATCAACCCACACAACAATTTGCCCTCCCGCACATAAATGAGACACGACGAGGTGTTTTTCGTTAGATTGTTCGTCATTGGCAGAAAAAATATTTTCTAATGGAATATAAAAATCATATTTTAAAAAATGGGCTTGTACAGCCTGAGGAATATTTAATTCAACATTTTCAATGACACTTCGATTAAATTTATTGTAACCCATAAAAAAATTAAAGGTTGGCTCAACCATTATTGTTAGCAAGACTAGCCAAGTTGCGCAAAAAAATGCTAAAAAGATTAATTTTTCATGAGCTTTTTTTATTTTGTTGCCACACTATTTCTGGAATGGAAAGTTTTTGACTCACGTGCCGCGATGCCACAAAAAACCAGTCGCTCAAACGATTTAGATAAATTATCAATTCCGATCTTATGGGTTCTAAGCTTGCCAAAGTTACTAAATGCCTTTCAGCGCGCCGGCAAACCGTTCGGCAAACATGTGCGTATGAATTTAAATCAACACCACCAGGTAGTACAAAATTGGTCAACGGCTTTAACGATTCATTCCACTGATCGATTTCTTTCTCGAGACGTAAAACCGCGTCCATTTTTACCACTTGTTGCCGGGTAATATCCAAAACTTTTTCCGGCGTGGCCAGTTCACCACCAACATCGAAAAGCTCGTTTTGAATAGTGAAAATTTTACTGCAAAGTTCTTCTTTCCAGGGGCCGGATAAATCGGAATTTTTCACCACATCAGACCACAAACCCACAAACGAATTTAATTCATCAACAGTGCCGTAGGATTCGATACGGATGTGGTTTTTGGCAAGACGATCTCCACTGGCAAGACTTGTTGTTCCAGAGTCACCTGTCTTTGTATAGATCTTTGAAAGTCTCATGCAATCTTCAAAACTTAGAGTTTTTTAATTCTCGTTATCATCACCACGTATGGATGAGAAATGACCCGAATTCACCGAGTCTCTTAGTTTATCGGAAGGGTGAAAATTCACAACCCTTCTTGCGTTAATCTCGATTTTTTGTCCGGTATGAGGATTGCGTCCTGGGCGCGAACGCTTTTCTTTTACAACCCATTTGCCAAAACCGGAAATCTTAACTTCTTCGCCTTTTTCCAAAGATGATTTTAATTCTTCTAAAATCATTTCTAAAAAATCTCGTGATTCCTTCACTGGATACCCGATTTTTTCGCGGTAAAGTTCCACCATAATGTCTTTAGTCAAAGTTGGCATGTCCGTCTCCTCTATTTTTCTTCAGTGTTACGTGTCTAAATGGCGCATCGGTCAGATCTCAGATACAGCAAAAAAGTGTATTATTTCATAATATTAGTCCCTTTTTAAAAAAAAGTAAAAGGGGGCACGACAAATATTTTTTTTGTTAGCAACTTTCAGTAAATTTAGAGCGTCAAAATGGCGCTATAACACCTAATAATTAAAGCAAAATCAATTGTTTTTTTCCCTAAAATATATTAATATTTAGGAAACAGGCGTTAAGAGAGTTTTGAAAAGGGGCACCAAAATGTGTTATTCAAACACGGCACGTTACCTATTATTTTTTATTTCAAGTCATTTACTTTCAAATTGCACTTGCGACCGACCAAAAGCCTCAAGCGAAAAATCCGAAAAATCGGCCCAATCATCATCCGAATCAAAAGGTGTTGATTTTGCCAGGAAGTCGATCGCCTTAAATTTCGTCGAAGAGCCACGCAGCCTCGATCCACAAAAAGCAACCGATACCGTCGGATTGATGATTTTGCATCACATAGGTGAAGGTTTGATGCGTCTCGATCCTAACAACAAAGCAATTCTTGCAACGGCAGAAAGTTTCGAACAAAAAAGTCCAACCGAATACCATCTGCGAATTAAACCTTTAGCCAAATGGTCGGACGGCAAAAACATCACGGCGCAAGATTTTGTTTACGGCTGGCGGCGCGCCGTCGATCCAAAAACGGCCTCCGAGTATGCGTTCTTTCTGTATAAAATTAAAAATGGTGAGGCTATTAATAAAGGTCAGAAAAAAACCGAGGAACTTGGTGTTCAAGCTCTAGACGACAAAACTCTTGTGGTGCAGTTAGAATCTCCGACGATTTATTTTTTAAGTTTGCTGTGTTTTCCCACATTTTTTCCGGCGCGGCAAGATTACGTGGAAAAATTTAAAGAAACTTTTGCCTCAGACTTCGATAAAATGCCTTTCAGTGGACCCTTTACCATCACTCAGTGGAACCATAATTCCAGCCTTGTTTTAACCAAAAACCCAGCCTACTGGAATAAAGACGCAATATTTCTCAATGAAATTAATTTTCCTTATCTTATTAAAGACGAAAACTCCGAATACAATATGTTTAAAGATCGAAAATATGCTTTAACCTATTCGTCTCCCAAAGAAGTGTTGCCAGATGCATTGGCGCAAAAATATCAAATTAGAAGCTACAATGCCGGATCGGCTTGGTACTTTGAATTCAATACCACCCGAAAAATTTCAGGTAATAAAAATCTGCGCAAAGCCATTCACTATGCACTCAATCGCGATGAATATGTTTCGCAAGTTAACGGTCTGCCTGGAACAAAACCGCTATATGGTTTAATTCCGGCGTTTATGCCCGGCGATAAAACGACGTATGGTGAGGAATTTGGCGCTAAACATGCGATCAAACCCGACTTAAAAAAAGCTCGCGAATTTTTTGAGTTGGCCAAGAAGGAACTAGCGCTTCCCGAAATAAAAATTTCTTTATTGATAAACGATACGGCGTCTTGGCGGCGTGATGCAGAATATTACCAAAGATCTTTAAAAGAAAGTTTGGGCTTAGAAATTCAAATCGACATCCAGGCGTTTAAAGTCCGCTTGGATCGCACTAACAAAAAAGACTACGATATGACCCTTTTTGGTTGGGGACCAGATTATTTAGATCCTATGACTTATGCAGATTTACTAACGGGCTGGAACGCCAATAATGCTTCGGGCTGGCAGTCGAAAGCTTACGATGAGTTTGTGCGGGGGGCTGCGACAGATCAAGATGCCAAACATAGGCTTGAGAATTTTTTTGCAGCGGAAAAAATTCTTTTAGAAGACCTACCTTTTATTCCGATTTTTGAACAAATGCGGGTCTACTTTCAAGATCCAAAACTTACTGGTGTTATTCGTGCCCCAGTCGGACCCGATCCTAATTTCTATTACGCCCGTATTTCGGAATAGATTAAAAGTTTTTATGAATTATTTTTTTCAAAGACTTGTAACTGGTTTTCTAGCGATTATTTTTATCGCCAGTGCCACGTTTTTTTTGATGCACGCCATTCCAGGTGATCCTATTAGCCAAGAAAAAGCCATGAGTGTAACTGTTCGCAAAAATCTTGAGGAACGTTACGGGCTCAATAAACCGCTTTGGGAACAGTACGGAATTTATATGTCAAAAATTTTTCTGCACGGAGATTTTGGAGTTTCCTACAAGCAAGAAAATCGCCGAGTGAATGACATTATCAAAGATCATTTCTGGGTGTCTGGAGTTCTTGGGCTTACAGCCTTGGTTGGTGCGCTTGTGGTAGGTGTGTTTTTAGGAGTTGTAGCGGCCCTTAAGAGGCATTCTTGGATTGAGGCTTTATGTCTGTTTATAGCAGTTGTTGGAGTGTCGATTCCTAGTTTTTGTCTGGCGTATTTGTTTCAGCATATTTTTGCAATAAAATTAAAATGGCTTCCGGTAGGAGGTTGGAGCCAACCTTCAAATATAGTTCTTCCGGCTTTAAGTCTTGGAATCCTTGTGATGGCAAGTCTTGCGAGGCTTATGCGTAGTTCCATGCTGGATGTGCTTTCGCAAGATTATATTCGAACTGCGCGTGCCAAAGGCATGTCAACTTTAAATATCGTTTTCAAACATCAAATTCGTAACGCTATACTTCCCATTATTGTATATTTTGGCCCATTAACAGCGTCGGTGATGACCGGAACTTTTGTTATTGAATCGATTTTTGGAATTCCGGGACTTGGACAGTTTTTTGTCAATAGTGTTGCCGAACTTGACTATACCGTGATCATGGGCCTTACAGTTTTTTACGCGGGATTTTCTATTGTTGTAATTTTAGTAAATGATTTTTCATTAGTGTTAATAGATCCTCGAGTCAGGATCGCAAAATGACCAACGGATCCTCATCTCGGCCTATTTTGACTTACTGGCAAGATGCCAGAATTCGATTTCAGAAAAACAAACTTGCGCTTTTTTCGGTTTATTATTTAATTTTTCTAGGGTTTTGCGCTTTAATTTTGCCAAATATTTTAAAGCATCATTATGGTGAACAATCCGTTTGGTACACATTGGGAAGTCCAACTCAAGGTCTCGACGCCTACGTTTTAAGCGATGACGACTTAAAAAGTAACGTTAAATTAGATGCGAGTTTTACCCCAAAAGATATTTTTGAAGTATTGCCTAGTCCTAAAAATATCGCGCTAATTGGAATTCCTTCCACCCATCAAATTCATCTAAGTTGGGAGCCAGTTTTAGGTGTTAAATCCTACAAGGTTTACCGGTCTTTGGAAAAAGATAATTTAGGAATTCCGCTTGTAGAGCTTAAGCCGCAATTTTTAAGTTTTAAGGATCAGGTATCTCTACGTGTCGGTGAAAATTATTTCTATAATATTTTGGCAAATAACGGTATCGCAGACAGCACCGAATTACAGAATTTTATCGTAAAACCAAAACTAGGTTTAATAATTTCTGACGCCGAAAAAATAAATCCGACCGTAAAAATCGGCGATTATTTTCGCACAAAAGCCCACTGGTTTGGCACGGATTATTTAGGTCGAGACACGCTAACCCGTCTAATGGTTGGGGCTCGAGTGTCGCTTTTAATAGGGCTTTTAGCGCCTTTTTTGTATGTGATTTTGGGAGTGTTTTTCGGTGCGATTTCGGGATTTGTTGGTGGAATTACAGATAATGTCATGATGCGTTTTGCCGACCTCATGACAACGATTCCGGAATTGTTAATCGTAATTTTATTTCAAGTAGCGCTAGGCAGTGGGCCGGTGACTTTAATTATTGCAATGACCATTGCGTCCTGGTCACGGATAGCTATTCAGATTCGAGGTGAGGTGTTACGCCTTCGTGAAATGGAATATATCGCCGCCGCAAAAGTGCTTGGCACGTCTTTTTTTGCAACGATTTTAAAGCATATTGTGCCGAATATTATGGGAACGATTTTGGTTTTATTTTCACTGGAAATTCCACGTGCGATTTTTACCGAGAGTTTTTTGTCATTTATCGGTCTAGGAATTGCTCCGCCGATGCCGTCTTGGGGAACCATGACAAGAGAAGGTGCTAAAGTTTTTGCAAGTTTTCCGCTGCAGCTTTTCTTTCCGGCATTTGTGATGTCTGTTACCATGTTTTCTTTTAATTTTATTGGAGATGGTTTGCGTGATGCGCTCGATTCTAAATTGCGTGATGGAAAGTGAGGTTTAAATGTTACAAGTCAAAGATTTAAAAGTAGAATTTCTCACCCATGGCGGTTCTGTAAAAGCTGTTCGCGGAGTAAGCTTTAACTTAGAAAAAGGTGAAGTGCTGGCCGTAGTTGGAGAATCTGGCTGCGGAAAATCGGTGACATTTCAGTCGCTGCTTGGGCTGATTCCTAGTCCGCCAGGACGAATAACCGGAGGGTCAGCGGATTTTTTCGGTCAAAATCTAATTGGTTTGTCACAAAAAGAATTAGCAAAAATTCGTGGCAAAAAAATTTCGATGATTTTTCAGGATCCTTTAAGCAGTCTAAATCCCACTATGCGAGTGGGTGATCAAATCGCTGAGGTGCTAGTAAAGCACGAAAAAAAATCCCGCAAGGAAGCTGCTAAAGAGGCATTGTACTGGATGCAAAAAGTTCAAATAGCTGGTAGTGAAAAGCGCTACAATCAGTACCCTCATGAATTTTCTGGAGGTATGAGACAACGAATTATGATTGCAATGGCACTTGCATGTAAGCCGCAAATTCTTATTGCAGACGAGCCCACAACGGCTCTTGACGTAACGATTCAAGGACAGATTCTAGAACTTTTGAAAGATCTCAAAGAAGAACTTGGGATGAGTATTATTTTAATCACTCATGATTTAGGAGTGGTCGCAACATTAGCAGACCGTGTAGCAGTGATGTACGCCGGCGAAATTGTGGAAACCGGAGGTGTGCTTGATATTTTTCAAAATCCTGCGCATCCTTATACCAAAGGTCTGTTAGCCGCAAAACCTAGTTCTTTCAATCCGCAACTTGCAGACCTCAAAGCGATTCCCGGTCAGCCTCCCGATCTTTTCGCGCCTTTTGATATTCCGCTGCAGCTTGGATGTGCTTTTTCAGCGCGTTGTTCTCAAGCCAAAGAAATTTGCAAAATCGCTGCGCCACCTATTTTTCCAGTGTTTCAAACAAGTAGTTCAAATAGGGCTCGATGCTGGCTTCTTGAAGGCGAAATGATGTACAAAGGAATCAAACATGCAGAATATTCCCACGCCACTGGTTGAATTTAGGAATATTTCAAAATTTTTTCCAGTAAGTCGTGGCAAAAACCTCCACGCGCTAAGTGGAATTTCTTTGGATATTTTCGAAAACGAAATTCTTGGATTAATTGGAGAGTCAGGCTGTGGAAAATCCACTTTGGGAAGGACTCTCGTAAGGCTCCATACGCAGTCAGAAGGAGAGATTTTTTTTGATGGCATAAATATTTCAAGGCCTTTTAATCGGGCTCAGAAAAAAGCTTATTCTCGTCAAGTTCAAATGATTTTCCAAGATCCTTACAGTGCCTTAAATCCCAGAATGATCGTTTCAGATATTATCGCAGAAGGTCCTTTGGCTCATAACCTTTGGCACAAATCGGAAATAGCCGAAAAAGTTGCTTTTTGGTTGCAAAAAGTCGGCCTTGAGCCGGCACATGCCGGGCGCTTTCCCCATGAATTTTCAGGCGGACAAAGGCAACGAATTGGAATAGCTCGTGCGTTGGCATTAGAGCCAAGAGTCATTGTTTGCGACGAGCCTATTTCGGCACTTGATGTTTCCATTCAGGCGCAAGTCATCCATTTGCTAAAGGAATTGCAAGTCGAAAGGGCATTAAGTTATTTATTTGTTGCGCATGATTTAAGTATGGTACGCATAATTTGCGACCGAATAGCGGTGATGTACTCGGGGCATATTGTAGAAGTTGGGCGTGCAAGTGATGTTTACGAAAATCCGCAGCATCCTTACACCAAAGGACTAATTGCTGCGATTCCAATTGCGGATCCCGTTTTGGAAAAAAAGCGCAGGCAGAGTAGAAACAATGCAATTTCGGGAGAGATTTCATCTGCGATCAATCCAAAACCTGGTTGTTCATTTGCTGGAAGGTGCGCCTTCGCAATGGAAAGATGTTTGCGAGAAACTCCGGTATTGCGTGATAACGGAAAGAGCAAAGTAGCGTGTCATTTATTTTAATGTAGAAGTTCCGTAGAACTATGAAAGCTCAATTTATTTTTTTAAAAAGCTATTCAAAGTCGCGCTGTAAATTCGTCGGCCAAGCTCGCTATCCATTTCTCTTCGAAAGTTTTTCCATTGCTCAGCTGCTTTTTTAAGTTCATCAGAAGTAAGGTTTTCGTTCCTTACTTGAGTGGCAATTGGACACAGTTGTAAATCCGGGTCAGAATCGCCGCGGCATAATCGATAAAATCTTTTCTCAGAAATGTATTTATTAAAGGCATTATCAACAGATTGGTAAGACGCAATGTGCAGCGTAGAATCGCATTCTACAATATGCAGAATTTCTTCAATTAATTCTGGATCACGTATAAATCCTGGAGCCCCAACATAAGGCAAGCCATAGGTTGTTAATTCTGGACCCCATATAGGTTGTACGGCTTGATGGAAATCATTGTAATTTAGCTTTTTACTCATTGATTAACGTATCGCCGAACATAATAAAAAATTGAGCATGTCGTTATAAGTCCGTTGTATTTTAAACGTGTAAGTCTCAATAAATATTTCTTTATGATAGGAACATTCTAAATGAGTAAAAACGCTAAAAGCGGAAAAATTTTTTTTATCGGGACGACCAAGGACGGGAGTAAAAATTTTAGTTGACCGCGGACTTGTGGAAAATGATGTAGATCCGTGGCTCAATCAATTTAGCAGCCACGAACAAGTTGATATTTTTTGTATAGTGGAATTAGCTTTGCTTTACTTTTTAAGTCAGAAAGACCATTTGAACGATGAAACCAAATCTTGCGTCGAAATTTATCAAAACCTGGAGACAAAAAAAGACATCGTTTCATTTCGGGAAATATACGAGAAAGAGAATCTGGTAACTTCGCTCGCTCGGCTACGCTATGGAAAAAAAATTGGCGGCTGCAATTTTCCGAGTTGCATAGATGGTGTGGAGCTATTACTTGAAAAGATTTCGGCACGGAGCAAAGCTGTGTCGCTAGAAACTCAACGATCGACACTATTACACTCTTCTCCTTAACTAATAAAAATTTTGTCGCGATGTCTTAACACCTCTTAGAATTAAAGGTGAGTCCATGATGGAAAGTTGATTAGATTAGCTCCGCGAAAGATTTCGGCACGGAGCAAAGTTGAAGATTTCGGCACGGAGCAAAGTTGAAGTTCTCGATTGATCTTGCGAAATGCAAATACCCCTACGGCCGCTCCGGGTGAGTCAGATTGCTGCGATCACCTGGGTCAAATGGAATGCGACCGGTCTCGAGTGATTAACGAGAGCAGTGCGTGGCGATTATAACAAGTGCTAATAGGAAGTTGGTTGTCGTACCGCTCAGTCAGAACTTTCTGAAGCTTTGACTCCTGCTACCGAATGAACCGCGATACAGTTTATACGGTCTGATTGAAAATCTTCTAAAGCACCTTTAAATTTAGAAAAACACAAAATTTCTTTTCAGTAGGCGACTTCTGTTTTTGATGATCCGTTTCATTTGTCTGTTATTGACAAAATGCATAATGACGAGAGATGGGTTACGATTGGCAGGTCAGCAGATTCAAAAACTCTTGTAGTTATTCACTTATACGTTGATTACTCGCTTGAAGGTGAGCTTATTCGGATAATTTCAGCAAGGCGTGCGACTAAGAAAGAAAAGGTGCAGTATGAAAAAAGAGTATGACTTTAAAAATGGCATTCGTGGCCGTTTTTACAAGAATAAAAAAATTCAGAAAACGCTTAGAATCGATGAGGATATTTTAGATTTCTTTACAAGGTTTGCAAAGGCTGAGGGCATTCCTTATCAGACTCTAATCAATCTGGCTTTACGTAAATTTACTGTTGGTGAATCACAAATTGTTTTAAGTCTTAAAAAATGAGTGTGAAGCCATAGATAGTCAGTAAAAAATTACACATCCAAATCCTTTGAGCCTTGGGCTTTTGGTTTAAAAACCCCTTGGGCTAAGAATTCATTGATAAAATCATCAAGTTTTCCATCTAAAATCTGATCTGGATCAAACGACTGAAAGTCCGTGCGGTGGTCTTTCACTAACTTGTACGGATGCAAAACATAACTTCGAATTTGATGGCCCCAACCAATATCAGTTTTTGCATCTTCTGCAGCGTTTTGGGCAACACGGCGAATTTCCATCTCGCGTTCATATAACGCTGAACGTAGCATTTTATTACACTGCTCGCGGTTTTGAATTTGCGATCTTTGAGTCTGGCACGACACCACAATTCCTGTGGGCATATGGGTCATCCTGACGGCGGAATCTGTTTTATTAATATGTTGTCCACCAGCACCAGAAGCTCGGTAGGTATCTGTCCTTACATCTGCGGGATTGATGACAATTTTAATATTGTCGTCAACCACCGGTGTCACATGAACCGAAGCAAAACTTGTATGGCGCCGCGCATTGGAGTCAAAAGGTGAAATGCGCACCAGGCGATGGACGCCTGTTTCTGCCTTTAAAAGACCGTAAGCAAAATCGCCCGTCACTTGAATGGTGGCATTTTTAATTCCTGCCGAATCTCCCGACTGCATATCAAACTCCTCAACTTGCCAACCTTTTTGTTCGGCAAATCGCAGGTACATTCGCAGCAAAATCGCGGCCCAATCGCAACTTTCTGTGCCACCGGCTCCGGAATTTATTGTGATTAAGGCGGGGTTCATATCCGCCTCACCACTTAGCAAACATTGAATTTCTAAATCCCCAAGCTGTTCAATTAAAATCCCACTTAAAGAATTGGCCTCCTTTAAATAATCACTATCACCCGTCTCGGCAAATTCAATGGCTGCTTCCATATCGTCTAACATTCCAGAAAGTTTTTTATCCTTTTCTAGAACGAGTTCGAGGCGTTTTTTTTCTTTTAACACGGGCGCCGATACCTCTGGCTCATTCCAAAAATTTGGCGAATTCTCTATTTGAAAAGCAATTTGAGTTAATCGGTCATCTTTTTGAGCGAGGTCAAAGAAACCCCCGAAGTTTGGTGAAACGTTCTTTTGCGACAGTCAGATGGGCCTTTAGTTCGTGGGCATCACTCATATAATCTCACTTTTTTGGCAGAATAAAAAAATAATGTTAAGATAAACTACGGTTAATTACCAACACCTTTAACAAAAGAAAATGAAATCGTGATAGTACTAAGCAAATTAGATGGTTCAAAAGTTTTAATCGAACTCACTGCCATAAAATATATCGAATCAACCCCTGATTCCCTGGTCCGTTTTGTAAATGGTGATACTCTGCTCGTTTTGGAGTCATTACAAGAAATCGAACAACGTGTGTTAGAATTTAAAAAGAAACTTTTAAATTAACATACTGCAAAATGAATCGAGGAGAAGTCGGTGGATATTACCAGTTTACTTGGTCCAACCATGGCCATCGGTTGTATTTTGGGCGGCATGATAATGGAGGGCGGTCACGTCGGATCCATTCTCCAGCTCACTGCGGCGTTGATTGTATTTGGCGGAGCGTTTGGCGCTTTGATGGTTGCTTATCCATTGCCAGATATCATTTTTGCATTTAAAGCTCTGAGCGTTTTCTTAAAAAACCCTCCTGCAAAAACCGATGAAATTATGGCTGATATTTTGGATTGTGCTGCCACAGCCCGCAAGGAATCGATTTTAGCACTAGAAAAAAAGCGCGAAGCTTTACGTTTTGAACCCTTGCGCCAAGCAATTAAATTAGCAGTAGACGGAACCGATCCTAACGTTATTCGTGACACTCTTGAAACATCGGCCCACGTCGTTTTTGAGGAAATGGAAGTGGCGGTGAAATTCTGGGAAGACTTTGGTGCGATTGCTCCAACCATCGGAATTTTAGGTGCGGTACTTGGACTTATGCACGTTATGAGTAACTTAGACAAGCCAGAAACAATCGGCCCCGGGATTTCTGTTGCGTTCGTTGCAACCCTTTATGGCGTAGGTGCGGCCAATATTTTTGGAATTCCAGTCGGTAAAAAAATAAAGAGAAAAGCTTTGATCGAAGGTCATGCGCGTTTGATGGTTACAATTGGTGTCGATGGAATTTTGTCGGGAATGAACCCAAAAGTTATCGAAGAAAAACTGGCTGTGTTTGTTCATAATAGTCACAAAAAAGAATAGTCCATGTCAGTCAAACAAAAATGCCCCGAGTTTGAAAACCACGAACGTTGGCTAGTAAGTTATGCCGACATGTTAACACTTCTTTTTGCGGTGTTTGTGGTGCTTTATTCGCAAGCTTTGGAAAAACTTAAAGCAGCTAACGTGGCGCCTGTTTCAGATAAAGTAGCCGCTTCGATTCAAGAAAGTTTTAAAATTCCCATGCAAGAAATCCCGGCTGAAAAAAAAGACGGTCCGGATCAGCAAGGTTGGGGTGTTTTTGATCATATGAAGGGCAACCAGATGCACCCTTCGGTGCGAAGTTTTCAAGGGCCTCCGCAACGTATCAAACAAATAGAAGGCGAAATGGACCGCACCCGAATGAAACTTGAAGATCGACTTTATGGCCCGCATATACATCGCGATGCTAAAAAAGCAGGCCAGGAGCGAATCGTCAATGTGCAACGCACTAAAAATGGTTTTAAACTGCAACTTACAGCGCGGCATTTTTTTACAGCTGGCGAAACACAAGTGCGACGCGAGGCCCTTCGCGAGCTTGAGCAGGTTGCGGCAATTCTTAAAGATTTAGGACGTCCTATTACGATTGAAGGCCACACGGATTCTATTCCCTCTGCGGGGACTTTTAGCAATTGGGAGCTTTCAAGTTTGCGAGCGGCTAATGTTGCAAAATACTTTGTACGTAATGCGCAATTTCCCGTTACCAAGCTATCGATAGCGGGGTATGCAGACACCAAGCCTATCGCATCGAACAGCACAGAATCGGGTAGATCTTTGAACCGCCGCATAGAAATTCACGTGCAATATGACATCGATGCCACGGCCGATACGCCCGAATAAAACAATGAAGAATATTTGCCTCATTATTGCAGCACTGTCTTTTGTGGCATCTAAGAAACCTTCATTTCAGAAGATTCTCAGCGAATATACTTTTGTTGGAGATTTTGCCGAAAAAGATCCAGAACCGAGTCAATCTAAAGAAATATTTTGGCGCTACCCGTTTGCTATTTCCGAGACCCAGTTTCCCATAAAATTTCAAGTCACAAATCTAGAAAAAGAAATCCCCATTACGCCCGGAGCGGGTCGTGCTTTTGAGCATATGAACCAAGGTCGAGTGGAATATTTATCGGGTAATTACGAGGCTGCAAAAGAAATCTGGTTAGCCGGTCGCGAGCTTTATCATCAAGATTTCAATTACAATCGTAGGCTGGAATATTTTATTGGAATGGTTTTTTTAAAAATGGCTGAAGTATCCTTTGAAAAAAATAAAGGAGATTTGAGCGTCGCCGCAGTGAAAGGATTATTGAATAATGCCGCAACTTTTTTGAGTTGGGCTTTCATCGTCCATGCTAACCAAAAAGACGACGCCATAGATGTGCTTTCGGCAAAGCAATTATATAATCTAGCTGCGATCTATTTTACTTACAAAAGTTATGCCGCGGCCTTTGCTGCAGCTGATAAAGGACTTGACTACCTAAATCGCACTAATCAGAAAACCTACCGATCGGAATTTCGGCAAATCTTAGCCGAAGGCCTTATTAAAAACCGGTCTTTTCTCGAAGCCGTCCAAGAATTTGATACCGCCATTAGGCAAGATCCGGAACCGACTCAGGCAGCAAAGATGTTTAATCGCGTGGGAGATATTTATTACGCGTTAAATAATTTCGACTTAGCTGTGGATTCTTACGAGCTTTCAGAAAGTATCGAGGCGGTAAAATTTCGACCAAATCAAATTCTTTTGCATGCGGAAGCGTTGTTTTGGGCCGGCAAATTTAAAGAATCGAAGCGCTATTTTGACAAGGCTCTAGAAGTTAATTCTATCGGTTTAGCCGGTGACCAGTTAACCAAAAAAGACATGGCGTACGCTCAATTAAGACGAGCTGATTGTGATCTGGCTTTGAGTTCTGACAAAGCGGACAAGAAATACTTCGAAGCTGCCAAATTAGATTATTTTAGAGTGATAAGCGACGGAGCTGAAAAAGAACCCTATGATATCGCATCGGTTCGAGCGACCTGTTTAGAACTCCCAGCTTATGAAGGTAATAACGTTAAACATGGACGCGAAATTTTAGAAATTTCTAAGTCAAAAGATTTGCATCCAGCCTTGATTGAATTAGCTTGGGCCTGTCATGTGGGCTCTTTTGCCGAGCGCGAACGCTCCGAAAACATGCTTGACCGGGTTAGGGAATTTTACTTGAAATACCCCGAGTCAGAATTTCTTAAAAAACTCATTGGTCCGGTGCAAGAGACTCAAAGTCAAAAAATTTGGCCGCTGTTTGATCAAGATCACTACAAGGCCTTGGATTTTTTCGAAAAAAACGAAAAGAATTTATTCGCAAAAATTCCAGTAAATTTGCAGTTTAAATTGTTTAATGCTTACGTGGATATTTTTCAGTCCAAAAAAGCACGCCGTTTTTGGCGGGTCAAGCAAAAAGCGATTACAGAAAGAGATCTGATGCGCCAGGCGACTTTTTTTTCGGAGATGTCTGCTGGCGAAAAGAAGTTTCAGCAAAACAATATTGCATTGGCAAAAAAACTCGCGAAGAAAAAATGGAGTGCTCCATCCGGTGAAAGTTTTCAAGGGTATCTTTCTCGTATCGAACAAACACCTTTTGGAAAAGTTCATATTCCGTGGATCTATGAAGCAACTTTGGTTTGGGCTTTGCGTAATGCAGACGATGCCTGCGGACCGGCATTTGCGATGTTAAGTCAGTATTTTTCAAGCCCTCCGCCTTGGGCCAACGCGAAGCGTTTTGAAGCCGATTTAAAAAAAATTATGCAAAAGCAATTTCCCAAAGTACTAGACGCCGATCCAAGTTGTGCGCAGTCTTATTTAGATTTGGAAATGCGTGCCTTTAAAAATAATAACGACGAGCTTACGGCGGCTTATTTGCAGCGTGGCGAATGGCTGCACTCACCTGTTGCAACCGCCGAAATTTACGTATTAGCAGAAAAATATTTAGAAGCGGGCAAGAAAAACTTGGCTGAGTCTTTATTCAAGCTTATTTTAGACAAAGGTTCGAAGTTGGCAACCGAGTACCGTTTTGCCAAAGCCCGACTTGACCCGCAAAAAACCGAACTCGAAGGCCTTTGGCAATAAATATTGCAACTTTTGTTCGTTGACGTCCTTTGATGTCCGTTGCGCCTTGCAGCTGAAAGGGCTATGTTCGAAATGGTCAAAAAAAACATTGCTGCAAGGAGATTAAAACATGGCAGGTTCAGTAAATAAAGTCACACTTATCGGTAACTTAGGACAAGATCCAGAGATTCGGTACACCCAAAATCAGATCCCAGTGGTCACGATGAATATCGCTACGAGTGAATATCGTCAAGGAGCTGATGGCCAGAAACAGGAAACTACCGAGTGGCACCGAGTTATTGCCTGGAATAAATTAGCCGAAAATTGTCATAAGTATCTTGTTAAAGGTAAAACCATTTACGTTGATGGAAAACTTCAAACCAGGTCTTGGGACGATAAAACGGGGCAAAAACGCTACACCACTGAAATCGTTGCGCAAAATATTCAATTTTTGAGTCCAGCCGCAGGCCAAGGCAAAACCGACCAGGGAGTCTCAGGAGGCTATGCGCCTCGGGATCAAGACAATCCTTACGGACAAGGACATCAGCCTACAGCATTACCTGATTTTGATTTGTCGATTCCATCATCCGGGTCGTCTGATAAAAATATGATGGACGATATTCCTTTTTGATAAGAAAAATTGAAAAAAGTAACGGTTCCCTTTATCGTTTTGCGTTCGCGTTGTAAATCAAGACTGCGTTGTTGAAAGCCTGACAGTCGAGCGGGCTGGGAAGAGTTTGGCCGCGCAAAACCAAGTAGATTTTCTCAACCGTTTGACGCTTAGCTTTAAATTCTTGTTTTACTGATGCAATATCTTTGTCTTGATCTTCGCTTGGTTGCACAGTCGCCATGCGATAACGAGGAATGTATTTTTGCAACCAGACGCAGTAACTTTTAACTAAGACCAGTTCGTTTTCACTTTCGGAAGATTGAAAATTTATTGGAGTGTCTATACTTTCAGCGCGACCTTCACAAACAAAGAGCAAAATTATTATCATTAAATTCGTCACAAGTTTTTTGATAAAAATTTCTCCAGATTTTCTGTAAAGCGTTTCGCAGCAAGCTACAAATATTCCACTGCGATAAAGTCGTTATACGAATGATAACCGCAATCGATTTTATAAACAAACGTCTCGGCATAATATATTCTTTGGCACATAACCGAGGATTTAAATCTTAAAGCGCGTTTAAGTCCCAACATGGCTCGATTAGTAATTTCTATTTAGCTGACCCCAGTCACATCTGCTAACACATTATGAAATCTTCCGACCAGGCACTGGTGATTAAAATTCGCTCAATAGACTCGTGGACAATTAGGCTGCATTAGCTGAAGTAGAACAGTCACTTTTTTGTCGCAGATTATTCTTACGTGATATTTTTTCTTAACTTTGATAAAAGCATTGTAAAGGAAAGTTTGCTCAGGTGGTGGAATTGGTAGACACGTACGTTTGAGGGGCGTAAACCGCAAGGTGTCCGGGTTCAAGTCCCGGTCTGAGCACCAGAAAATTTATAACTTTTCAAAACAAATAATATTTGTCAGTTTTTTTATAATTATCCCCAAAAAATTAAGCTCAAGTCAAAGTTTTGCGCACCGATATTGACCGTGTTGTGAAATTTAAATATTTTTAATTTGGAGAATGACTTATGAAACTAAGTTCTAATTACCTGACGTCACTGATTGCTGGAATGACTTTGATTGTTGCGGGCTCATGCGGAAAGAAAAAAGACGACGATGCTGCTACAACACCTGCAGCGTCTATTGATACCTCAACTTTAGCTCTTGGTAAAATACCGGACGTAAGCATGGCTCTAGCTGGTGGAAAAACGGCAACTCTGATGGCTGTAAGCGGAACACCAAAAAAGTTTTCGGAGATCGCAAATACCGATATTTCTTCGGGTGCTTGTAAAAACTGGGATAAAACAATTTTCGGCTGTGCCGTTAGTGATGTTAATACTGCTGGAGTCGCAACTGCAGCCCAAAGAACAGCTTTACAACGCGGCGAAGCTGTATGTCGAAATATTGCCGAGACATCAAATATTATGCGTGAAATGGGCGGCGGATCGACTTGCTACATGACCAAGATTCCAGACACAGGAACAGATACCTTTCAGATCACGAAAGAAGGCTCCGGAATCACAGCAGCTAATTATAAGGATATTTTTAAACCCGGCGCCACAGATCGTCTTGTTTTAATTCAGCCTGTTGTGGGTGGCCAGGTACGACAAGATATATTTGTTAAGGTATTTGCGGCAAGTACTTCCAGCTTCAAAGTAGAGTTTAGTATGTGTACTAGCGGAGTCGCTAGTGGACTTGACACATTTTCATTAGATTCCACAACTGGTCTTCTTACTACGCGAAGCGTTAACTCAGAATCAAACGGCAGTGTTCGTGATCGTTCTGCAACGTTTTATTTGAAATCTGACGGCGCCGGTGGATTTATTTTTGACCTCACAAAAGATCGCGTCGTAACTGGTAGCAATAAATATTCTTTTTCAGGAAATTCAAACGTCGCAGCCTATACTGTGAAGCTGGACAAAGATAATGTTTTAACAAATATGAACTATGCTACACAAAATTACACATATAATGGTGTTGCTCAATCGGGATCACACAAAATATATGCAAAAACAAAAATAATCGGCGAGGATGCGAGATCATTAAGGGCTTCCGAAATGGGAATGGCAATGGTCTTCAACCAAGGTACGAATTCATTTTCTCCAAAAGGCGCAGTTGAGTGGCAGGATACGACTTATGCAAACACTACAACTTCGGCCCTATATAACGACGCAAATGCCTATGCATTCACTGACGCGATTTTTCAAACGGCTCCTACTGCACCTACCGTTACTTACGCAGCTGATGCTTGTACAAGAACTCCGGATGTTAGCGCAAAGTTTGTGATGGATAGTGCTGGCGCAAAATCCGTAAAAGCGGCTTGTGATTCTGGTGACAATGAAAATTTAAGAAATATGTATCAGCTTTGCAACAATGCAGATATTCAGGCTGCACGTCAAAAGATGTTCCAATAAATCATTGAATGAACTAAGAAGGGTCGTGTTTTATTCACGACCCTTTTTACTTTTAACCTACAAAATTATTATGGATTTAAATTACGAACGGCGTGTCCGGTTTGAGTGACTCGGTTAAAAGTTTTCCACTCGCCCTTTAGACTCGCGCACAGTGCGGGACGGTTTGCTTCATAAAACGGATTGATATAGTGCGCCCCTCTCGTCACGCAAGCCAAACCGTTGCTACCCCACACGCGGTTATCTCCAGGATTGCTTGCTTCACACCGATAGTTTGTAATAAGACCTTGTGATGGAACGTAGTTAAACGTCATGGACTGACCATTTGCAATCGCATACCAATGAAAAGTTGTGGCTTCATTTGAACTCGGCAAATAAGATAGGAAAGCACAATTAATATTTCCATCAGTGCGATTCACCAAAGTTAAACTCGTCGCCTCTGATCGTGCAACATTTGACAAGCCAAAAACAACACTAACTGACAATAAAAATCTCTTCATCTTCCGTCCCCCTAAAAAAAGTTTAAAATTAATTCCTTATTTAAATCTCATACTTATGTCCGTAAAAGTCAATTCATTTTCACGATTTTTTTGCTGCGTAATTTTGACGGAGGATTAAAATACTAACTGAAAACACAGCCAAATATTGGCACTGGTAATGATGAAAAACAAAATCCAGCTGATGATTTTCTGAAAATTTTTTAGTGCAAAAGACGCCATTATGGCAGGGCTACTTGCAAAATGTATCAACGGATAAATCACAAAAGGAAGTTGCAAACTTAAAATCACCTGGCTCAGCACGAGTAATTTTCCAGTGGAATGATCGCCTAAAATCGCGACACCAATAAAAGCAGGAATGAGTGCTAATCCGCGCGTGATGACGCGCCTTTTCCAACACGGAATTTTTAGATTTAAAAATCCATCCATAATTACTTGCCCGGCGATAGTTCCAGTAAATGTTGAACTTTGTCCCGCCGCGAGTAATGCAACTCCGAATAAAATGCTCCCCATTTTAGAGCCCAGAATTGGATCCAAGAGATGATAGGCTTCGTCTATTTCGGTCACGTTTTGATGGCCTGTTTTGTAAAAAGCTGCCGCAGCTAAAATTAAAATGGCTGCGTTCACAAAAAAAGCCAATGTCAAAGAAACCGTGGTATCAAGTGTGTTTAAATGAATGGCAGTTTTCTTTGCAGTGGTGCTCGAATCGATTTTTCTGGTTTGCACGATGCTTGAATGCAAATAAAGATTATGCGGCATCACAGTGGCCCCCAAAATGCCGATGGCTAAATACCACGGTTCGACTCCAGATAGTTTTCCGGCACCTGGCAAAAACCCTTTCCAAACCTCAGGCCAAAAAGGTTTGATCAACCAAAGTTCGGCGAGATAACACAAGCCAATTGTTACAATCAATCCAAAAATTATTGCCTCGATCTGGCGAAATCCTCTTCCTTTGAAACCCAAAACCACTAGCGTGTCGAAAGCGGTCACAACAATTCCGACTTTCAAAGAACATCCCAGGAGTAATTTAAAAGCTAGGGCGCAGCCCAAAACTTCGGCTACGTCCGTTGCAACAATGGCGATTTCAGCCAAAATCCATAGAACATAAACTTTGCCAGCGGAGTATTGTTTTTTACAAAGTTGGGCAATATCAAATCCCGACGCAATGCCAACTCTAAGACTTAAACACTGCAAAAAAATCGCCGCGGCACTCGAAAATAAAACTACAAATAGCAGGTTATATCCGTACTTAGATCCTGCCTCGATGTCTGTAGCCCAATTTCCTGGATCCATGTAACCAACAGAAATCAATAAAGCAGGGCCCACAAAAAGGCAGGTTTTTTTGAGTAAAGACGCACTTTCTGAAATTTCTATGGTTCCCTGGGCTTCGGAAGGGCAAAAAGGAGCTGTGGCTTCTTTTGGTAAAGCGGATAGCAAATTCTTCATTTTTTAAAAACTTTCGCTCTTAGGGACAAATTGTTAAGGTGGTCTGCCTGTGTCGATTAATTTAATGCAATTTCAGGACAAAAAAATGACCACTGACCCTAAAACTATTATATCTTCTCGACTCAGTGAAGTCTTAAAAGAAATTGGGTACGAAACATTTACTCCCATACAAAGTCAAGCCATTCCTGTTCTGTTGGCAGGCCGAGATCTTATTGGTCAATCAAAAACCGGAAGCGGCAAAACCGCAGCCTTTTCCCTGCCTATTTTAGAAAAAATTCAAGTGAAAGATCGATCACCCCAAGCGCTGATTTTGTGTCCCACTCGAGAATTATGTACGCAAGTCGCGCGAGAAATAAGAAAATACTCTCGGCGGCACGAAGGGCTTCAGGTGTTGACAATTTCGGGTGGCCAACCGGCAGGCCCGCAACTCGGAGCCTTGGAAAAAGGCGCCCATATTATTGTAGGAACCCCAGGGCGTGTGCGCGATTTTGTCAATCGCAGGAAGCTAAACCTCCGAAAAGTTGCAACTTTAGTGTTAGACGAAGCCGACCGGATGCTCGATATGGGCTTCCAAGAGGAAGTTGAAGATATTTTAAAAGCTGCTCCTGAAGCACGACAAACAGTGTTTTTTTCAGCAACTTTTCCAGTTTCCATTGCAGAGATGAGCGCCCGCTATCAATCGAATCCGGTAAAAATAATTATCGAGTCCGCGGAAGTTGACGAGCCGGAAATCGAGCAAATTATTTTTGAAGTCAATCCAACCCAAAAATTGGCAACTGTAAAAACAATTTTAGATTTCTATAAGCCTGAGTCAGGAATTATTTTTTGTAATCTAAAAGCAACTGTCTCAGAACTTAAAAAATTTCTTGCCGAGCAGGATTTAAGTGTAGGTTATATTCACGGTGATTTGGAACAATGGGAACGCGAAGTTGTGATGACCAAGTTTCGAAATCGCAGCACAAGAATCTTAGTCGCCACAGATGTTGCCGCTCGCGGGATCGATGTGGAAAATTTAGATTTGGTGGTGAATTATGATTTGCCATTTGAGCCCGAAGTTTATATTCACCGAATCGGTCGAACCGGTCGTGCGGGCAAGACAGGCCGGGCGGTTTCGCTCGCGACAGCCCGTGAGAAATTTCGAATAGAAGAAATCGAAAAAATTACCGGAAAATCAATTACCAAAGATCATGTCTCCAATTTAGTTAAATCG
The DNA here is from genome assembly GCA_043757325.1 of bacterium. GTDB lineage: Bacteria > Bdellovibrionota_B > Oligoflexia > Oligoflexales > RGVZ01 > JAYVPO01. The sequence continues at coordinate 38,665 of JAYVPO010000153.1, read as the reverse complement.
GAAGATCACACAACAGAACTTCAAATTGAAAAACCTCTGACTGCGGAAATGGATACATTAAGAATTTCTGCAGGCCGCAAAGAAAAAATGCGACCTGGTGATATTCTAGGTGCCTTGACCGGAGAAGCTGGTAAAATCTCTGGGTCTCAAGTCGGCAAAATTGAGATTCACGATCATTTTTCATACGTTGCAGTTGCCAGAGAAATTTCAGATGTTGCGCTCAATCGCTTAAATAAAGGCCAGATTAAAGGTCGTAATCTTCTGGTAGTTTTAGTGAAGTAAAAAAAGGAATGAGATATGACGACGGTAACATTTGACAATAAAACTAAGCGACTTAACGCTGTTCTGGTAAGTATTCCTTTGCCAGACGTTACCGATGAAGAAGCCAGTCAATCGCTTGCCGAATTAGAACGCCTGGTAACAACTTTGGGCTTTGATATTCACAGCACCGTAAGTCAGCGTCGGCCATCGCTATCTGGAAGCACTATTCTTGGAGACGGAAAGTTAAAAGAAATTGCAAAACTAACCGGCGGCACAGGTATCGTTCCGAGTGGTGCAACCCTTAAAAAATCCAAAGCCGCAGAAAGATTTGATCAAGAAAATGCAGAAGAAGATTCGGAAATTGAAGTTGAACAAGTACCCGACGCGAACTTAAATCTTGCAACAGCTGTGATTTTTGATTGTGAAGTTTCACCTTCGCAGCTTGCGAATTTAAAAAGTGCAACGGGGGTCGAGGTTTTTGATCGCACAGGTGTGATTGTAGAAATTTTTAGTCGTCATGCCAAAACCAAAGAAGCCAAATTACAAGTCGAAATCGCGCGTCTGAAATACTTAGCTCCACGGGCTCGAGAAACCGGCGGCGATAGTGGAGACCGAATGGGAGGTACGTCCGGCGAAACAGCTTTGGAACTCGATCGCAGAAAAATTCGCGACCGAATTTCTTTTTTAAAAAAAGAATTGGACTTGCTGCAAACCGATCAATCCACAAAAAGAACGTTAAGGTCAGAACAGTTCTGTGTGGCCTTGGTTGGTTACACAAATGCGGGAAAATCTTCTTTGATGCGCGCATTGACCGGTAGTGAAGTCTTAGTTGCTGACAAATTATTTGCAACCTTAGACACGACGGTTCGCACGATGTTTCCTGTAACTGTTCCAAAAATTCTTGTTTCGGATACGGTTGGTTTTATCAAAAAACTTCCGCACGATTTAGTAGCGTCGTTTCGTTCCACATTAGATGAAGCAAAGAATGCCTCGTTGTTACTTTATGTGGTGGATGCTTCGGATTCTACTTTCAGATCGCAATTGCAAGTGACTCGGGACGTGCTGTCAGAAATCGGCGTCGACAAAGTGCCAAGCCGGTTGATCTTGAATAAAATAGACCGTTTAAAGCCTACCGAAGTTGCGGAACTTCTGCAGGAATTCCCGGAGGCTTTTGCACTTTGTGCAAAAAATCCCGATGATATCAGGGCTCTGCAGGATAAAATTCTGACTTATTTTGAAAGCAACATGATTGAAAAAGAAATTCTTATCCCGTATTCCGTGCAAGGAGTTCTTGGAGACATTCGAAATAATATGAGGGTGTTGGGAGAACGGTACGATGAAGCTGGGGTTTATTTAACTTTGAAAAGCAATCCAGAAAGCCTATTAAAACTCGAAAAAGATCTTGCGAAAAAATCATGAACGAACAAAAAAAATCTGTTTGGGGAAATAGCGAAACGGAATTTTTTTTGGCTTTAACGCCCGAGAAAATCCTGGATTCTATCGAAAAATCTACTGGTTTAAGGTGCACAGGGCGGGTTCTAGCCTTGAATAGTATGGAAAATCGGGTTTATGAAGTCGAAATCGAACTTGATCAACCGCCACAAAATCCATCCGAAAGATTTTTAATCTGCAAATTTTACCGACCAGGTCGCTGGTCGTTCGAAACCATTCTCGACGAGCATAAGTTTTTACTTGAACTTCACGAGGCTGAGATTCCTGTGGTTGCTCCTTTGAAATTTCTCGATGGTAAAACTTTGCATTCTCTAAGCGAATGTGCGCTTTATTATACAACTTTTCCAAAGTGCGCCGGCCGTTCTCCAGATGAATTAAACGATGAACAGTTGGCCCAAGTTGGAAGGCTGATGGCTCGTATGCATGGTGTGGGAGCGTTACATTCCGCACCGCACCGGATGACTTTAAATCCTACAACTTATGGCCTAGATAATTTGCGCTATCTTATCGACACAAACTCCATACCTTTGCACATTGCGTCGACTTATCAATCAACTGTGGAATCTATTTGCGCAAAAGCTGAAGTTTTGTGGAAAACTTGCAAAACTCAGCGCATACACGGCGATTGTCACTTTGGAAATCTTATTGCGGGCCGCGAAGGTTATTCGTTTGTTGACTTCGACGATATGATAAATGGTCCTCCGGTCCAAGATGTTTGGCTGGTGATTCCAGGTCGCGACCAAGAATCTCGGATGCAACTTGAGATGTTGATTGAAGGCTACGAGATGATGCGGCCGTTTGATCGCGCAACGTTAAAATTAATTGAGCCTCTGCGTGCACTACGTTTTGTGCATTTTAGTGCGTGGATTGCAAGGCGTTGGCAAGATGGCGCTTTTCCCAAGGCATTTCCAAGCTTTGGGACCGAAAGTTACTGGCGTATTCAACTGGCGGATTTGCAAGAACAGCTTTCCTTAATTTCCTGATACGAAATTTCTGCCTACATTTGTTTTTCCTTAAGTTTTGTAAAATTAAGTTACAAATAGGAAAAATCCACCGTGTCGGCTTTCGCCCAAAAGCAACTTCAAGAATTGCAAGAATCTCTCTATGCAAAAGCGCTGGCTGAGGCGCGTTCGCATTTTGACCTTTCAAGCAAAGAAATAAGGCTTTATTCCGAACGTTTTGAAAGTGATCTTCCGCCCATATTTGAGTACTCGTCTCTAGAAAATGTCATAGCTGATATTCATTCCAGTGCGGGAATTCTTTTCGGGGATTTTCATTCACACAAGCAGGCACAACGTGGTTTTTTACGTCTTATTCGCACTTATTCCGAAAGATTTAAAGACGAGAAATTAGCAATTTGCCTCGAAATGCTACGCTCATGCGATCAGAATTTTATCGATTTATTTTTACAAAAAAAAATATCCGAAGAAGAATTTTTGACCAAGATTGATTACGAAAAAAGCTGGGGTTTTCCGTGGCCGCATTATTCGTTTCTTTTTGAGTTTGCGCAGAGTCACCATATTCCTATTTATGGATTAAATTCGGCCAAAGCCGGCCGTGAAACACTTAAAAAAAGAGATCGACACGCAGCCCATGTTATTCGAGATATTCTGCACGAAAACCCCTATGTAAAAGTTTTTACTTTAATGGGGGAACATCATCTGGCAAGTGAACATTTGCCGCAATTTTTGGCCATTGAACTCAACGCAAAAAAGCAGTTTTTTGTACGGATTGTAGCCAACGTTGATAAATATTATTTTCAGCTTGATAGCACTAAAAAATATCAGGCCGAAAATTATCTCAAACTAAGCCGAAAGTTTTACTGCGTTATTAATAGTAGCCCGTGGGTAAAGTGGAGGTCGCATTCCATGTGGGAAGAAGTCAGGCGGTCTGGCTTGATTAATTTAAATGCCTTCGAAGACGATGATGACTTGGAATTTACCGAAGATGAGTTTGATGTGGAAGCGCATTTTCTGGATGTGGTAAAAACCCTATTAAAGTTTTTTGAGATTAAAATTCTTGATTCGGATTTGTCGCGATTTAGAATTACAAGAGACCTTGCGGAATTTTTGACTTTGACTTCGTTTGACTGGAGAGATTATGTTTCGCGGATTGCAACAAAACAAGGCTGGTATATTGATTACGAAAACCACACGATTTTTTTGGGCATTATTTCGGTAAATAATTTGGCCGAAGCCGCCGGTCAATTTATTCATATGATGACTTCAGATCAAAAGCTCGAGAGGCATCAGGACTTAAGATTATTTTTTAAGTCGACTGTGATACGTTTTACAATTAGTTATTTATGCACTCAAATCCTAAATCCACAAAAGCCTTCGGTACAGTTTTGTGATTTAAAAAAGTTTATCGACGAAACCAAAGGCAAAAGATTTGTCGGTGAACTTAAGCAATTTAAGCAGGTGGCAATGAGTATCTTGCGGCTAGTTAAAAAAAATTCCCAAGCGATTGATTCCACTAAAGTTTATATTACGCGGTCTGATCTGTACATTGAGGCCTACTCATCGGGTAGATTGAGCCAAACTTTGGCGCAGGTGATTGCTGGGTGTCTGCACCGAGAGTTTGTGGCTGGTTTGACGAATTCTGCACAATTGAAACAATTTATTCGTTTTCCTCACAATGATAAAAGGTCAATTGATACGCAGTTCAAGTTTTGCTTAGGTAAACTATTGTAGTGGTATCAATGAGTTGGCATTCGAAACAGGGCGAGCTGGTGTTATTGAATGTGTAAGTCGTGTAAATTGCCATTTACACAAGAGCACAAATGTGGCATTCATTCCGTTGTCTTGTAGTCAACACATTTTTTAAACAGCCGACGATTCTGCTTAGTTTAGTATAACGCCGACTAAAATTTCCAAATGGAAAAAAATAATCGTATTTTTAATATTTTTATGGTGCACGTTTTTCTATGAACTATACCAAATTCACAATCTTAGCATCCATCCTCGCGAGTTTTCATGCGGATATACTAAGTGCTGCAACCGGTAGGACGCGCAAACGAGCGGTACCTTTCGTATTACACCCCCCCGCCTGTGAAAACCAATTTGACAGGGGGCGCGTTGAAGTGCCCTATTTTCCTCCGCATTTACCTGTAATGCCAATTCCCACGGCAAAAGAGTTTTTAAGGTTGACTGGTGCACGATGGGAAATATCCGAATCGTATAATTTGCGGGCTCACATTTTGATCAATGCTGTTTCTAAAACCTCAAAATTGAATGATTTTGCAGAAAAAGCCCTTAAATTTGGCGTAAAAGTCGTCTATTCGCCACATATTACATCGAGAAACGAAGCCTTTATTCAAAAAGACGCCGGGTTCGTACCCGAATTAGCCACAATAAACTTGGGGAAAAATGACATAATCCAAGGCTTTCCTACGCCTAGGGCTGTAAGCGCTTTAATTAAATCAGAAATAGCGTGGCAGAGACTTTTGGGCATTGACAGTCCCTATTCTGTTGATTTTAAGGCAAAACGTGGTGGGCATTTAGGTTTTAAGGAGCTTTTATCCAAAACTTTTTCGACTGATGAACTTGCATCTTTTGCCACGGAACTTTTCGAGGCGAAGCAATTGGCTCCAGAAGTTTTGATACTAATCGCAAATCACCGACGGCATATTGAAGGTGCACTTTTATCCATCGATAAATTGAGAGAAACACTGAAAAAGAATAGTAGCGTGCTTCAAGTTTTCGAGATTCAAACAAAAATTTATCAGAGTTCCTATGCCCCCACGCCGCCACAATTTGGGGTTACAATTGAGTCAGAAAATCTGGAGGCAGATATTTTTCTTGTGGCTCCACATGAGAAAAAAATTCTGCAAAGTTTTTATAACAACACTAAGGGCCAAACTCCAGCTGAAACTCCTAGAGCCGTTTCCGATTTGATAGACCGAAAATTAGCCCGTACGGAAGCTTTTTATAGGAATTATAATCAGGGTTTGATCGAATTAGAACGAGCCATCGGAAAAAAGTCAAAACGGCCACTTGTCAATTCGACAGAACTTGCTGATTTTAACGTTTTCGTAAATGATATGCTTGAGCCCGGAACCAAGTAAAATTTTACTCAAATATGGCATCTTTTAAATGCCTTCGTAAAAATTCAGTTACAGAGTCACTGGTAACATCCACATGAAAAGAAGACAAAGTAGTTCCAGCGGAAGCAATGCCTGCAATTTTATTTTTAATAAATAATGGTCCACCAGAATCTCCGGGCCCGATAGTTGCAGATCTAAGTTCTTCAGTGTCCTGATCAAAAACCGATAAAAGAAGCCCCGGAGCAACTTGTCTTATTTGATTAAAACCAATTTGCTTTACGCCCGCATTTGGCAGCCCAAATCCAATCAACGTCACATTATCCTGCACAACCGGAGTTTGAGAAGTGATTTTAACAATATGTGGACTTTTATAATTTTCTAGAAGAACTAACGCCACATCACTTTTGGAATTTTCAATTGACGCTCTTCCTGTCGGCGAGTACTTAAAATTCTGATGTGCAAAAACAGCGCGAGACTTAATCGACAGATTTTTTGCAAGCTTAATTTCCACATTCGAAACACTATCAGACGAATCAGAGTGTGTGCTATTTTTTGTTAAGACACAGTGCGCAGCTGTAATTAACGTACTCTGATCGATAAATGTTGCGGTGCATAGGGATTTCTCGTTGCGAATCTGCACAACAGCAGGATACTGAGTCGAATCGATAATCTCACCGCCAATAACCGATATATTAGAACGTTCGGTTTGGCCTTTTTTACCGCAGCCCGCAGCAATAAAAACCAAAATTGTTACAGAACAACTTAAGACACAATTTACTTTCATTCTTTTCTCCTTTAAAAATTCAGTTTAAAATCACGATGAACACACCTTAGATTTTTTGATTGAAGAAAACCAAGGACGTCGAAGGACATGAATCAAACTCGAATTCGGGTTAAAAAATCCTGAAAAAATGAAAAGATTTGTGTTAGCCTTGACAACTATGTAGTCAGGAGTTTTTTTGTGAAGCTAAATATCTTTTTAATTTTAATTATACTTGTAGCTGTTTTTTCCAGATGTCGTCGTGAAGATAAATTTGACGAAATCGGAACAGGACTTAGCGGGCCGATAGGAGCGGCGCCAAGTTCGGATGGAAAATATTTTTATGTGCTTAATTCGGATTTTGATCGTAAATTTAATCAAGGTTCGGTTTTGACAATTCAAGAAAACGGCGACAAAGTTTCGGCGATTGCGATTCAACGGATGGGCCGTCAAATTATATCTGCGGGTAATGATTTATTCGTAACGGTTGACCAACAGGATTCGGATGTGGGTCCTAAGCTTTATCTTTATGATATTTCGGATCCAAAAAATTTGGTGGAGAAAAAGGTATTTGATCTTAACTGTTCGCCTTTAAATATCGTTGCGCGCGAGCAGTACCAGTATTTTGTGGTGGCTTGTACCAATGGCGGTTTTTATTTAGGGGAATTAAAAGCAGATCGAGGTACGTCTACTTTAACCCGAGTTCGAGACTATGGGTTTGCACGGCGAGCGATATTTTTGGATTCAGCCCACAACCAAGTTCTGTCTTTCCCAACAAATATCAACGCCCAAACCATGAGCGATTATATTGGAGATGATAAAGACGGCTGGAATGCAGACGGCTCGTCGACGGGAGTTTCCAATGATGTACCTGATGATTTCGAAAATACACCAATTGCTCGAGCTGCCAAACAAAAGCGTCAAAAGTTTCAGTATACCGTCTACGATATTGCAACTGAACAAGTGGTAGGTTTTCCTTACCGCGGCGGAAGGGATTTAATTTACCAGAATGAATTTCGATTTATATATTTTTCATTAGCCAACTTTGATGGAACGCCTGATCCTGTGGCTGCGGGGTTTACAAATAACAACGCGAAATATTATCGGACAAACTTCTGGGCAGCGCGACCAGACCCAAATAATATCAACGCATTTTATGTTTCTCAACGCGATCACGGAACAACTCGAAGCGGAACCGTAGTGGATGGAAACTATGTGGTAACCGGAAACCATATTGTTAAGGTCACTCTAAAAGGCTCTTTGGCGCCGGTAAATGGACTGGCTCCTCTCACAAAAAATGTCATGGATTTTGAACGGGTGTATGGCTTTAAAGGTGAGATGACCAATAATGGAACATTGGCTTATCCTGGCGAATTTGAAATTAGGGATGTCCAAGGTCAGAGAATGCTTATTGTTAATCACTTTCGCGATTTATTTAACTGGCCGCGTTCTCAAAGTTATTTTTCGATTGCAGCAAAAGTACTCGGTCAGAATTCTTGGTTTATTGAAAAATCAACTCAAGATGCTTACGCTTCTTATTACAATTTCGCGTACAATAGCCGAGGCCGTGCAGCGGTTTCCACGTTTTATGGTAACTCATTAATTCTCTTGGATATTCTACCTGGGGCTGATATTGTTGAAGTTAGAACAATCCTATAAAGTAGCGCCACTACGTTAAATTAAGGAGAACAAGGCGCGAAGTGAGGGAAAAAGCGGAGTTTACTTACTAGTAAATGAGCATTTTTAACTCGCAAGTAACGCAGTTGTCATTAATTTAACGTAGTGGAGCTAGACGTTGGCACGAAATGTTAAAAATGACTGTAATGACTTCGAAAAACCTTCCTCGCCGTGCAAACAGCACTGTCTTCGTCAGGTTTTTCTCGTCGCCTTGTCCTTTTTTCATTTGGCACCAGCTTAATTTGAAAGTTACGCGACAAAAACAAATGAATAACGTGCTATGTTTTTAAAACGACTTACAGTTCATGGCTTTAAATCTTTTGCCGATAAACTTTCGCTGCATTTTGACCGCGGTATTACGGGAATTGTTGGCCCGAATGGGTCCGGAAAAAGCAACGTAATCGACGCTGTGCGTTGGGTTATGGGTGAACAGAACGCACGAAATCTTCGAGGCGAAAAAGCCACCGATATTATTTTTGCCGGTTCTGATAAAAGAAAAGCTTTAACTATCGCCGAAGTTGCTTTAACTTTCGACAACTCCGAAGAAGATGGGCTTTGTCCTCCGGAATATAAACACGACCCCGAAATTACTTTGATGAGACGGCTTTACGCCGACGGCGAGCGTGAATATTTTATCAATAAAAAAGAATGCCGCCTCAAAGATATGCTGCATTTTTTTACAGTTGCGGGAATAAGCGGTCGCAGCTATTCCATGATTCAACAAGGCCAAGTCGATCGAATTTTAAATGCAAAACCTGAAGATGTTCGCGAGATCTTAGAAGAAGCTGCGGGCACTTTGATGTTCAAAACCCGCAAGGCCGATGCTGAAAAAAAACTTGTGGAAACACGGTTAAATTTATCGCGCGTTCAAGATATTGTGATGGAAATTGAACGCCAACAAGATGCCCTAAAAAACCAGGTTGAAAAAGCTCAAGCGTGGAAGAAAATCAGTGACGAAATGCGCGATGAAGAATTAAAATGTTTTGCGCATAACTACACTTTTTTTACCGGTCGCTTAGCGGAAATAGACCGTCTCCGTGATGTGGAAAGTGTTCGGGAAGCTGATGCATTAGGAATGCTGGCACAATTTGAATCTCGAGCCCAGGAGCTGCAGTCGATTCTCGACTCGGCAGACCCGGAGTTAGCAACATTAAATGAAGAGCTGTCATTTACCAGAGAATCCATAGCTCGATGCGAAGCTACCATTCTTAACGCCCGGGATAAGTCTAGCATGGGCGAAAAGCGCCAACTAGACATCGACCGCGAGATCGAAGAGGAATCAGCGGTGGCGCAAAACTTTGAAAACGAAATGAACGCCGCTCAAAACTCATTAACAGTTATGGAAGCTCAGGCCGAAAAATTGCGAGAGATTCTAAGCGAGGCGAATTTTAATCTCGAATCAGATGACGAATCTCAGCTGGTTTTTCGAAATCGGCTTGAAGATATGGAAGATGAAATTAGAAATATCCATAGACTTACAGATTCTAACAAACTCCGTGCAGAAAATTTTGCGCGAGATATTGAAAAAAACACCAAACAGCAAGATTTTCAAAAGCAAAAAATCGCACTTCTTGTTTCTGAAATGACTGAATCAGAACAAAAACTTAAAGTCGCTAGCGCGAAATTAAATCAGCAAAAATCCGGTCTGGAAAAAGAAATAAACGAAAAACATGCCCGCGAAAAAAATCTTGCCGAAAGTTATGAAGCCATAAAAGCCGTAAATATTTCGCGCGATCAATCAAAGGAAGCTTATCTCACTAACAAAGCAAAGTTGCAGTCCCTAGAAAGTCTTGCTCAGGGTGCCACCGACACAGGTCGTGTTTTTTCGGAATTAAAAACCAAAGAAAAATCTGATTTGAAAGATCTTACTTTTGGCTTGCTAACAGACTACATTAAATTTACTGCTGCTACCGAAGAACTTCCCGAGCATATGACAAAAGCTTTTGAGCGTTGGGCAGAACGTTTACTGGTAAAAAATGTCGAAGCTTTTTCCGAAATTGTGCGCGGTCAACAAAAGTACCAACTGGGATCTTTGAATTTAAGTATCCTATCGTTTAATTTCTTGGATCCTGCCACAAAAGAATGGTCGAAAAAGAACAAACTGGAAAATATTGAAAATTTTATCGAAGTTGACACTAACATTGCCAAAGAAGTTAAAGATTTTTTGAAAAATGTGTTTTACACCGAAACTTTGCGGATTGACGAAGTACTGCTAAGAGACATGCCGCGTAATGTTTTTCTGTTCACTCCCCAAGGTGTTATCGTTTCGTCACCTAGCGAGATTTTAATTTGTAGTGGCAGCGACCAAGGTCTTATTTCGCGAAAAATCGAAGTGGAAGAATTGGCGGTTTTCTTAAAAGAGTCAGAAAAAGTCCTTGCGCAAAGTCAATCGCAGTTGGATGCACTCGATAAGTCTATCCAAGAAGACCGTGAAAACGTCGCTCGTTTAGATGTTATATTACAAGGGCAAAATAAAGACGTTTTAGAAGTTATGGCAGAGCTTCAGTCTTTTAAGCAAATTTTTGACCACAAAAAAGATTTGCTAACAGCCGCAGAAAATTTTTCTGGTGAAATAGAATCCCAGCAAAACACCGCGCGAAAATCCATTGACGATCTTGGCGAGGCTCGAAATGGCTTGGAATTAGAACTTAAAAACCTTGAGGCAGAAGCTTTGGAGCTTCGTGATGAATTAGCTCGTGGCGACGATAAAAAAGACGAACAAAGACGCATGAACCAACAGAGAGAGACCGATCTGGCCCGGGCCGATGCCCAACTACATAGTGCAAAAGAAGACGCGAAAAGAATCAAAATTCAATTTGATATGATTCAGAAGAAGCTGATGCGGCGCTATGAAGAAAAACAAGCCATCAAAGCAGATATGGAACAGGTTGTCTTAGACGCGGCTCGAAGCGAAGCGGATATTGAGCGTCTGCTTGTGCAAAGAGATTTTTTAACCGCAGAGATTCTTAAAAAGCGTGAAGACAATGCGGGGGTTCACGAAGAATTAAAAGTTATTGATGCTAGACTCCGGGAATGCCGGGAGCGGCGTAGTGAAATTCAGAGGCTTTTGTCCGATAAAAACCTCGAAGCTGAGCGCTTAAAATTAGGTATCGAATCGGTAAAAATTCAATCGTTGGAAAAATATCATGTAGATATTTCGCAGCATGAATTTACAATCGATGCAAATTATCCTGTAGACAAGCAAATGAAGGTGGTCAACAGTTTGCGTCAAAAACTCGAAGCTATGGGCCCGGTAAATTTAATGGCAATGCAAGAATACGACGAGCTCGCGACACGGTCACTTTTTGTTACTACTCAACGGGATGAAATCAATGCGAGTATTGAGGTTCTCAACCAAGCAATTTTGGAAATTGAAATCACTTCCAAAGATAAATTTTCCATTATTTTTATAAAAATTAACGAAGAATTTGGCAAATTATTTCCGATATTGTTTCCTGGCGGCGAGGCGCATTTGCAGCTTACAAATCCCGAGGATCCTTTAAATGGCGGCGTGGAAATTATGGTGCGATTACCCGGCAAAAAACCGCAAAACATGAATTTATTTTCTGGCGGTGAAAAAGCCTTGACCGCGATTTCACTAATTTTTGCTTTGCTAAGAACAAAACCCACACCATTTTGCTTTTTGGACGAAGTCGATGCGCCGCTTGATGAGGCAAATGTTGGGCGCTACAATCGAGTATTACAAGCGCTGTCCGAACAGTTTCAGTTCGTGGTGATCACGCACAATAGACGAACGATGGAAGTTTTAGATACTCTTTATGGTGTGACCATGCAAGAAGGTGGTGTGTCCACAGTGGTCGGAGTGGATATGAAAAAAGATTTGCCCGATCATTTGAAAAAAGCATTTAAAGATGAACCTACTTTGAAAAGAACAGAACGTGTGGTCGAAGGCGCGACATCAGTATGATTTTGTCTTGAAACTAGCGAAAAATTCACATACTGTACGATTGAATAGCACGCCTTTAATCTAAAGACACTACCAGCAAAAATTAATGAGTGTCTTTTTTCGTATGCACCTGAACCGCTGCTTCTAAGATCGCAAAAGGTCCAAGACTTTTGTGCACAAACTTTCGAATAGCATCCGGCCAATGAGGGGATTTTACCCGTTGAGTTTGGCTCACTAAGATCACGGGAACTTGTGCCGCAGTAAATTGCTCAAGATAAGTTGTCAGCTCAAATCCTGTAACAGCACCCAAATCATAATCCATAATGACCACATCGTAATCCCAATTTCTAAGTGCTCCGAAATCTTCAATCGATTCGCAGTAGGTAACATGCGCTGATTTTTTGGACGCTGCCCGTTCCATAATTTTGCCGAATGTAGGATCATCGTCAACCACAAGTAGGCGCGGCATGGAAGTCGTGCCCTTAGTTGTATCGCTTGAATGTTGAGAATTCGGCTGCGTTATACTTTGCGAAATAGATGTCCCGGCACTGATTAAACATTCCTTGTGACCGAAAAAAAGTTGTTTCCACATATCGTGATATCTCCTTAAAATAACTAACTTCTGACATTGTCCGCATCCGACTCGATGTCCTACATCCGCACTAAGTGACTGTTCGACAAAAAAAATTGAAAACTTAAGCCATTTTAATCACTTGTATTTTCAGGCTATCCGACATTTCCAAATTAAATAAACCAGTTAACAAAAATTATGCTAATCGATTCTGACTTGAAATTCAGCTTTGGGATCGCAAGCACATCATTTGCTATTAAAATCAAACCTGTTTTCATCACTAGGAAATCTGAATTGTCAGTCAGAAAGGCTTTAAAGCTTCAAGAAAAAATACAAGATTATCGTGACTTTAGTCTCTTTCACCCACTTCGAAGCCCCTACCTAAGGTGACGATATCTCTCAAGTTTATTGGGTTTTTGGCGATACTATTAGAGAAGGTTGTGGTTGGTGATGATCACCAGTTTTTAAGGTCACGGAGTAAAGACACCTCAGCCAAAGGATAAGGAGACTGAAAGCATGAATAGTCATTCGAAACTAAATACACAATTTGCAAGCCAACAGCCAAGTTTGTATCGAGATGCCTCCGAAAGCCAACGTATGGGACTGAGTGCCGCCGATGTTTTGCGACCAAAAACTCTCCCCAGAATTTTATTGATCGATGACGACCCAACTTTTGGGCAGATAATGGAACGCGTTGCTAAAACTAAAAAAGCACAACTTGATTATTGTAAAAATATTGAAGAATTTATGGACCTAGGATATTGGACTCACGATGTCGCGATAGTGGATTATAACCTAGGCGAACTAAATGGTTTTGACTTCGCGGTTTTTATGGAGCGTTACACCCAAAAAAATCTGCCGATCATTCTAGTGAGCCAGACTAAACAGACCAACACTAAAAAATGGCCTGGGAATATTAGAGAATTTGTGCACAAGAAGAGCGGCGCATTTTCGATAATCGATGCTGCTTTTGAGGCCCACGAAGTCGAAAAATTAAATCAAGAAATATTTCAACGCAATCATGAAGCCCTTGAAAACCTACTTTCCAAAAGGAAAATTTATGGAAACTAACACCGCTCGTACGCTCGCAACAAAGCATATGATTTTAATTGATGATGATCCGACCTACTGCGCCATTATGGAACGCGCTGCAAAAATGAATGGTGTGCATTTAGAAACTTTTAAATCTGCTGCGGACTTGTCGGTTTTGAGGCTCGAGTTTAACTCCCAAGAAACTCCAAAAAATTATATTGCTGCGCTTGTGGATTATGATTTGGGGTCGACGACTGGAGTTGCTATTGCCGAATTTCTCGCGGGACTTCTGGGTGATTTGCCAATAATAGTTGTCAGCTCCAAACAACGGTTAGGAATTGAAAACTGGCCTTCTAATATTGTAAAATTTGTCTGCAAATCGGAAGGCTATGGTGCCGTAATAAAGGCCGCCGAAGATTTAAATCAAAATCCTCGCATGACCGCTTTTTCGCGCGAATTGCCAGGATGTGATTGAATAAATTGATAGAATCATAAAAGCACTTTTTTTGTCTATATGTTTCAGTTGATTTTAGATGATTTAAAATAACTTCAATGGCTCTGAAGAAAAAATTTTGCGCGAAGTTTTTAAAAATCTGTCGATAGTGAACATAAGAGTGACACTGATGGAAAATTTAAAACGTTACACAATTACTTTAGACGATGACCCGATGATTTGCAAAATTATCGCTCAGGCGACAGGTATCAATTCTCTTCCATTTACATCAGGCGCAAGCCTTTTGAAGCGTGCGGATAGTTACGATCCGGTGGCTGTTTTTGTCGATATTAACCTGGGCGTGAAAGACTGCGGTCTTGATATGGTTCCACCGCTTAGAGAGATCTGGCAATACTGTCCGATTATCGTTGCAACAGGTGAAAAAAATAGTGAGTTTGTCGGGCAGGCTTTGGCAGCCGGAGCTAACGATTTTATACAAAAACCAATTAATTTTGCGGAATTAAATGGTCGGCTACATGCGCGAATTGCTGAAATGAATAGGCGTAAAAATAGCGATGAAATTTCGTTAGGTGATGTGCTTATTTCGCGATCGAAAAGTTTTGTTAGAAAAAACGAACGAACGGCATATTTTGCGAAGCTCGAACTGCAACTTTTGCTGGTTCTGTTGGAAAATCGCGGACTGGTTTTGACTAAAGATGAACTAAAAAGACGGCTTTGGGGCCGAATATTGGTTTCTGAAAATGCATTGGATAAAAAGCTTTCTTGCGTCAGATCGTTACTTCAAGAGGTTGGATCAAATATTTGTATCCGGTCGATTTATGGTAAAGGTGTGGCTTTAAATTTAACTGATGATGCAGTAAAAGTAGCATAATAATGAGGATTTTATGAAAGATCGCGGCGTTGCTATCTCGTACCGAATACTTCTGGTAGAAGATAACGACCACGATTATCTTTTAGAGTCTGCTTACTTAATTAAATGGGGCATCAATCCCGACAACCTTGTTCGGGTAGGAACATTAAGCGACGCAGCCGCTGCTATAAGAACTCAAAAATTTGACGTTATGCTGCTTGATTTAAATATTATAGATAGCACAGGGCTAGAAACATTCGAATCACTGCACGCAGTTGATTCTGCGTTGCCAATTGTGATTTTAAGCGGAAGCGATGAGGATGAAGTGGCTTTTCGTGCGGTCGGTGCGGGAGCCCAAGATTTTGTTTCGAAAAGTGACTTAGCACACGTTAGTATGAAAAAAGTTTTGCGTTTCGCGGTAGAAAGAAATGCAATGCATCAAGAACTTATAGAAGCGCGTGAAAAGGCAATTCGAAATAATCAGTTTAAAAGTGATTTTCTAGCTGAAATGAGCCATGAAATTAGAACACCTTTAAATGGAATTCTCGGCATCACCGATTTGCTAATTAATTCCCCCACAATGAGTCAAGACGATCGCGATTTGGTCGCAACGCTTTTGGCGTCCGGCAATCATTTAGTAACTTTAATCTCGGATATTTTAGATATTGCAAAAATTGAATCCGGTAAAATGGATTTGCAAAAGGTTAGGTTTAATTTGCGGCAATTAGTCGAAGAAGTTATGGCAAATTTTTGTGGTAGTGCCGAAATCAAAAATATAGTTTTGTGTAATTTTGTTGACCCGAATGTTCCAAAGGATTTAAACGGTGATCCTGGCCGATTAAAACAAATTTTGACCAATCTGGTTGGCAATGCGGTTAAGTTTACGGATTCGGGAGCCATCACCATCAGAGTCGAATTAGCTGATGATTTTGCGGTTAGTAATTTGCTAAAATTTTCAGTGACCGATACGGGACCGGGTATTTCAAAAGATCAACAAGGTGTCATATTTCAATCCTTTTCTCAAGCTGAAACTACGGAGAACACTAGCGTTCGAAGTTCTGGTCTTGGACTTACCATTTGCAAAAGCTTTGTCGAACTTATGCACGGAGATATTGGAGTCAACAGTGTAGTTGGCAAAGGTAGCTCGTTTTGGTTTACAGCACGCCTAGAAGCCCAGACCGCAAAATTTTCAAAGCGTGCTATTTTAGATGGTAAACAGGCCTTGGTGATTTGCAAATCAGAAAATAGCCACGTTCAATTGCTATTAGAATTATTAAAAAGCCGCAAATTAATTCCAATTATTTACAAAAATTTCGAACCATTGCCCGAGCATAGCGCCGGTCGCGTCATTGTGATCGATACAACTGGGATGATGGCAGACGAAACAGAAAAGCTTCTTATGCAAATTGCAAACGTTGCTGAATTCAAAGAATTGCCCAAGGTCATTATTGGAGGTCACTCAAAATTCTCTGCAGATATAGCTAAAAATTCTGTTTATCTAAAAAACGGAGTTGTGCAATCGGCGCTGTACGAAGCTATTGCAAGTTCTTTTGAGAAAGTCCAAGTTGAAACTCAGCCAGAAGTTAAGTTGAACCCAAGAATTTCAGATTTTATTGGTCTGAAAGTTTTAATTGTTGATGATAATAAAGTGAATCTAGATGTTGCTACACGAATGACAAAACAGCTTGGTTTTGAAGTGACTGCAGTCTCGGACGGTAAAGCAGCAGTAAAAATGTGCGTTGATTTTCATTTCGATGCTATTTTGATGGATTGCCGAATGCCTGAAATGGACGGTTTTGAAGCAACTAAACTGATCAGACGACTTGTTGCCTCGCGCAAAGATGTTCCGATTATTGCGTTGACAGCAAATGCCTTTATCGAAGATCGCAACCAGTGCTTAGCAGCTGGTATGAATGAGTTTTTATCTAAGCCAATTACTACTGCTAAACTTGGCGAAACCTTAAAAAAAGTCTTGTCGGCTAAATCTAAAACAAATCCTGCTACCGCCTCCGAGGTGAAAATTTCTGCCCCAAACAATTTGTGCATCGATCATCAAACTTTAACGATGTTAAAGGAACTTGAAGATCCGCAAGAAAACGGGGCTTTTGTGAATGGATTAATCGATACATTTATAACCGAGGCTCCAGCGATTTTAGAAAATTTGAGCAATTCATTTATCGCTGCAAAGTCTCGCGAAGTTGAACATTGGGCTCATAAGCTCAAAGGTTTTAGTAGAAATCTTGGAGCCGACAAATTGAGTAAAATCTGCAGCGATATCGAAATCAATTCGGGCACTTTGCAAAATATAAATCCTGAGATTATGTTGCAATTAAGTATGGAGTTTTCTAACGCGGCGGCAGAATTATGTCGCGACTGGAAAACATAAACACACTTCCAATTAAAAAAGCGCAGTCAAAAAATCAAACAGAATTTTATTACGGATGTCATAGAAACCTTAACGGGCGACTCCTTACTGCATAGCCGGTGAATTTAACCATTCTGTCACCGCCGGATCTGCGGGATCTAGTAGTCTGGCCTTTTCAAACATCCCGCGCGCCTGAGTTTTGTTTCCTTTTTGAAAAAAAATAATTCCCAATAACAAATGAGCTCCGCCCGTTTTAGGGGCAAGTTTAAGTAGTTCTTCCGCCAAGATCTGCGCTTTGCTAAACTCTTCATCGCGAAGTGCTGCATAAGCTGCCAGGGTGGTTTTAATTAATAAATTATCTATATTTTGAACATCTTTGCACAATTGATTTTGAGATAAATTTATTTTACCCTTGTCGCATTTATCGTCTTTTAAAGTAATGAGTATTTCGGCTTTTTTCTTGCCATCGTAATCTGGAAAAAACCAATACTGGCTGTCTTTGGTGTCATTTGAAAAAATTAGCACTTTATCTTTAAGTTTTGAACCAGCAATATCCAGCGGAACTTTTCCAAGTTTTTCTCCGCCTTCGTCCAATTCAGAAAACCCTGCCATTCGAACATTGATATCTTGGGTTGAATTAATTTTTAAACTTCGTGAGGACTGACATCCTGCAAATAAAAAAATTAAAAGTACTATGTAGCCAGATTTTTGCAAAAAATTCACCCTTTAATATGTTCCAAAACTGGAAGTCAGTCTAAATTTAAATTGGGCGGAATCAAATACGCCAAAAGCCGGAAGCTCGCGCTTCGCGGGGTTTTTAATGTCCAAAGTAGCATCTTCAGAATCTTTCTTCACAGCTTCAACAGGCGCTTGGTCGGAATTCTTTTGGTGTCTTTTACGTGTCTTGGCCTGCAAATTCCAAGCATCGGCCAAGCCCAAAACAATAAATACACCCCAAAGAATCCGCATGGTTAATTCTCTCTAATTATTTCGCTACATCTAAAATATCGGTTAGCTGTAGCGCAACTGAGACTGGTGTTCCAGCAACACAACCTGTAAACTGCCAACCGCCTTTGTTCAAATCGCCGCAATTTACTTTTAAACTCGTTGTATCACCTTTAGTAGATTTACGTGTAAAACCGCTAAGAACTGCACTTTTGTCCCAAAGTTGAAAATCAATTGTTGAATCAGCATTAGTATTAGTAAACGAAATATTTGGAATCGGGAAAAAAGAATCTTGAGTGACACCATCTGTGACTCGAGTAAGAGCCATTGCCTGAGCACCGTAGATGGTCTTCTTGGGGTCTTCCTTTACATAATAAAGCTCTAATCTAATGGTGGCATTGTTGGTCACCCCGGCAGCAGTTCCAGTAATTTTACCTTGGTAGACTTCTTTTGCGACCGTCTGTCCCTCTTTAAAAGGAATCGGAATCAAACCAAGCATGGGTGTCTGAATTCCATTGCCAGTAGGATCTGCATAATTACATCCGGGACATCCAGCAAATGTGGAACCCGAGCTGGCAGAGTATCCTTTGACCAAACCGTCTGGATTGAAAACCAATGCCAATTTAAAATTAGCTTTATTTTTTATGTCGTCATCAGAGATCACCAACGGATTTTGAAATTTAAACCAGTTGCCACCGTTTGGAAAAAGTAGCACGGCTTCCGAAGCAGCAGTAGTTAGCCCAAAATCAGTGGCGGCCGTTGTGACAGGAAAAGCTGTGGATGTATTTGTGGTACCGGCGTTCGTGCGGTAGGTAGTAGCAACGGTGCCATCAGGATTGTACATAGGTACTTCGGCTTTGATTTTGTACGGGAGGTACCAATTAATTACACCGTAGTTATACGAGTGAGCATTTTCATCAACAAGCTGAATATTGGCACCTAATTTTGCACGGTCCGTAGCACTCATCAAATCAATGTAGCCGGTATCTGACGCTTTTGCTGAAGCTAACATCTTGTCGTAATCTGCTTTTGAAGGGCCTGCGCCAGCGCTTGGAAGGCTGTAAGTGTAGTTGGCGTCAGCGCCATTTCCTTGAAATACCGGGAGACAATTTGCCTGTTCAGAATAACTTGTTCCCTGGGTTTTCATGGTTTCACAAATAGATATGGCCGTCACATAATATTTAAAACTTTTAAGCGAGGCTTGAGTAACTTGGCCCACTATATTGCTGGAGGCCATAAAATTCGTTAGATACTGATTGTGAAAAATACTGAAATTTTCCGTTGAAGAAGTTTTTTGATTGAGCAAAAGCGATGAAGTTGTCCCGGCAAGATTGACTTGTGAAGCCAAAGTCCCCCCTTCTTTATCCTTCTTTTTGCCACATGCTATGATTGCTATTGAGACCAATCCGAGCGTTAACATTCGTGAACCGTATAACATCTGCAATTCCCCTTAAATATTGATTTATTTAATTGTACTCCGTTAAACTTTTAAAGGCAAAAATTGGGTTGAAAAATAGAACCAATTCTTTGTAGTGCGGCAGCGACGCGCTTGGAGTGTATTTGAGTAAAAAACAATGTATAAATACATACTAATATTTTATGCAACTAACCTTTAAAAACCAGTGACTTATATTGTGAATTTTGAGGGTAGTAAAAGCCAAGTCGAAAGGGCTAAAGTAATCGGTCTAAACACCGATTAGTGGTTTAAGAAACTGCCGATAGTGGGAGTTTTGTTAAGTTAGGAACGTTCAATTATGGCTGGATTCCAAAAGCAACTTTCTGTCGGCTTCAGTTCCATTGCGCTGATTGGCATGGCTGTATGTGGCATTTTTAGTTTTTATTTCACTTCGCATTTAACCAAAGAACTGATGTTTCAGTCGCTTGAAGACAAAATTAAGGGCGTTGAATCGGCTATAAAAATATCTTATGAAGACAATATGGAACGTCAGCAAAAACTTATGGAAAGTTGGCAACCAAAAATTTCCAAACGGCTTTTTGTCGACACAAAAAATACTGCGACCAAAACAGTGGAAAACCAAATTACTCACGAAAAATTTCAATCCCAAGTTCCGCGAATACAAATCGATGGCAAGGAACTTCTTGACCACCAATTTGTCGATGATATTTCAAGTTCGGCGAGCTCTGCGTTTACGCTTTTTTTAAAAACCGATCAGGGTTTAGTGCGCTATTCCACAAGTATTCGAAATAAAGAAGGAAAACGCGCCGTGGATACTTTTATTCCGCCGGAATCACCAGTATACAAATCCATGTTAGATGGCAAACCATTTTTGGGACGGGCCGTAGTTCTTGGCCAATGGTATATTACGGCCTATCATCCTATTTTTCAGGACGGAAAGGTCATCGGTGCTATTTTTTTTGGGAATCCTGAAACAAGTTCTGATAAAATCAAAGCCTTTCTTCGGCCGCAAAAAATCCTTGATACGGGTTACTTTTACATTCTGGATTCAAAAGGCGATATGCTGCTTCATCCCACAAAAGAAGGCCGAAATGTTTTAGAGGATACTGATGTTAAAGGTAAGTTTATTTTCAAGGAAATTATTGCCAGAAAAAACGGCCTAATGGAATATGTCTGGCTAAATCCAGAAACCAAGAAAAGCTATGACAAAATAGCACTGTTTAAATATTTTCCAGAAATGGATTGGTACGTTGCAGCAGGTCTGAATGTTTCGGAAGTGGAAGCTCCAGTAGCCAAACTCCGTGTGGCGTTATTTAGTATCACAGCACTTATGACACTTTTGATGCTGGGATCGACAATTCTATTTGGCCGAAAAGTTGCGGCTAACTTGCAAAAAATTGTCGAAGTTTTAAACTTGTCAGCTCGCGGTGTCAAAACAAGAACCACCGAAATTAATTCTGCTTCCACAGCCCTAGCAAGTAGTTCGGAACAACAGGCCGCAGCTCTTCACGAAACGTCGGCGGAACTCGATCAGATTCGTTCGACGGTAACAAAAAGCTTACAGGGTGCTCAACTAACTGAAAAACTTTCGGCTGCGGTTATGACTCAGGCCCAATCGGGGCAAGCCATCTTACAAACTCTCGAGCATTCAATGGCTCATATCGCAAAAAAAACCAAAGAGGCCCAACTTGAAATGGCCGCTAGCCACCGGGATATTCAAAAAGTGGTGCAGGTTATTGAGGATATTCAAGTTAAAACCCAAGTCATAAACGATATTGTTTTTCAAACCAAACTTCTTTCCTTTAATGCATCTGTTGAAGCTGCCCGTGCAGGAGAGCACGGTAAGGGATTTTCGGTTGTGGCAGAAGAAGTTGGAAAGCTTGCTGCAATGAGTGGGAGTGCTGCCGAGGAGATTAGACTTGCTGTGGATCAAAATGGCAAAGAAGTTAACAACGTAGTGCACCTCGCCCAAAAGCGTATTGATTCCATAATGGAGTCGATTACCCCAATTATCAATCAAGGGGTCCAAGACACGTCTTCATGCAAATCAACATTTGGCAAAATTGTGAGTCAAATTGCTGAGACAGATCAGGCTATTAAGTCCATTACCCAGGGCGCTCGCGAACAGGTCAAAGGACTGGATGAAATATCTATTGCGATGCAACGGCTTAACACTTCCACCGAGGAAAATTCAGTTGTTGCGCATCAAACCGACGCGGTTGCAACTCAACTTAAAGAAAATTCCAATCAGATGGATGAAACTATTTCAAATTTGCATCAATTTTTAAAAGGGGCTTAATTTAAAGAGCCAACCTTGATGAGTTTAATCAATCATTTATATTGACGGAACGTAGTCAAATCCTGCGGCAAAACTACTGCCGTTTAGAACCCCAGAAATATCAAACTTCGCGGCGCCTAGTGCCGCAATTTTGGATGTAATAAAGGCCTCTATTTCTACATCTTCGACGGAATTTTGCGCCGGTAAAGTAAGCTTAATAGCGGCTTTTTTTAATGCAGAAAGAAGGCTAATGAAGGCTTCAGTCGGTGCCAATTTGATATCTGTAATTTTGATATGATCACAACTTTTGTATAAATAACCTTCCAGGGTTTTGACGTCGCCCATTCCAAGATGTTCCATTTTAAACCAAGCGGATTCGTATTTCTTTTTTTCGCGGAGTTGCGTAAAAAATGACTCGGTAAAATAATCCGCCTTAAAATTTATAGTTTGGTCGCCTTCTCGCATTCCAGAAAATAAAATTTTTAATTTATAGTGAATATTTACCGGATAGAATTTATCAGCTGTTGAGACGGATATTTCGGGGGCTATTTTAATGGTGCTATACCCGTCTCGAATTGCCGCTGAAGTCCGTGCTCTGTTGCGATCTAGTTTATAATCCGCAGATTCTCCTGTAGGATTTTTTGCAAAAAGTTGAGCTGTGAAAAAGAAGAAACCTAAGCTGAATATCATTCGCATAGAGTTTTAGCCTTAGTAATTTTCGTAATTTATAGTTGTGGTGACTGGAGCCGCCGTTCCGAAGGCCAAATACATAGGAATAGCTTCAACTTTTGGTATCGGAGTCGTAGTCTGATCCAAGTGATACACCAAATTTGAAACATCGATTTCAAGGTAAAGAAGCGTCGTTGTCGGTGGAATCTTCAAATCTCCCACCGTTTTCCAGTAAAATCTATCTGGAGAAATCGTTCCGAATAAATCAGAACCTTGTTTTTTGTCCATTGTACCTGAGCTCAAAATATTCTGCTCCCGGGTTTTTAAACGGTAAGCGAGATAATTTGGTACGGGTTGACTTATAACTGCTTGAAAATCAAAACGTATCTGATTGGTTTGAATGATGCGCTCTTTGCCAAAACAATCTTTTAAAGTTAATTCAAAAATAATTATTTGATTTGGTCGGCCGTTTAAAATTTTTTGGGTCATGCTTTTTGCCACAATGACACCATCATCTGTGCATGGAGCGGGCGCAGGCGGGATTACGGCCGGCGGCACAGGTGCGGGAGGAGGCGCTATAACAGGTGCAGGTGTCGGAGCGGCGGCACTTGTCTCGTCTTTATTTCCCGTAAAGCCCGAACTTTTGCATCCAACGACGAAAACGAGTAGTAAAAGTTTTAGCATATTGATTGATGTCCCTAAGTAAAAAGTTGATAACGAAATAAGGTAATATAATTAATTCTACAGTAACTACTGCCTGAAATAAAATCACTTAAGCAAATAAGTTTTTTGCATATAGCATAGACTCGAAGACAACTTTCCAATAAGTCTCGCGATTAGAGCAATTTTTTGTACTTTACCAATTAAGTCGATTTTAAGACGGCAGATTACCACACCGATAACATTGAGAACGCGATTTTATAAAAGAAGAATTTTTAGAAAAGTTTTTATGCTCGCTTTGGCGTTGTTATTTTTGCTCCCAACTAAACCGCTTGAAGCAGGAAATCTTGCCGCGCCAACTGCGGAATCCACTCGGCGAAAATATCGAATCGACGACTATCTAAGTAAATCACGAGGCACACCCGCCTTTTATCAAACGGCACCTTTAACCCATGTTGCGCCCGCTGCTAGAACCGTTATTTTTGCAATAAACGCACGGAAAATTGAGACGGATGTTGTTGATGAGCAGTACTCTCAAACTAGGGACAAAGCCAACGACCAACTTTTTCTTCGTGGGTATTCCGTCGCACCGCATGTGGCATTTTCTGTAAAGGGTTCGGGATTGGGTTTCAATGCCGAGGCGGGTCGTACTCAAATGGATTATAGAATGAGCACATTACAAACTTTTGCCTACGCTGGAATCCCGTCGGAACAAGTATCAAGTGTTGATTACCGTGGTGTGGGTGTGTTTGGATTTTACAATTTAATCGAAAAAGGTGTTTTGCGAGCTACTGTTATTGGTGGATTAAAGAATACTCAAGTAAGTCACAGAATTGGAACGCTGCAAAGTTTTAGTAACGTGCCAACGGGTTTGGTCGCCACCGATTACTTAGGAAATTATACTCTGACAGGATATTCTGCGGGGTTAAACGTGGGTATTAAACTCATTAAATCTTTCACCATCAACCCATGGGCTGATTATTCCTACACAGACGTAGGCCCGGCCAAACAGCAAGCGTCCATAACATCAGACGATGTGAAATCATATTACCTCGAAGATATCGAAGTGTTTTGGCGTTCAAAGCCCAGTTTAAATTATGGATTGGATCTTGTAGCAAAAGCTTATAATTTTGAAATTCATTTTGGCGGTCTATTTGGAACTTTAGTCGCTTCCGGCAACACTCCATCCGCTACGCGAGATGGGGGGTATTCCACCAGTGTCACCCTCACCTTCAAAAAATAGCTCCGCTACGTTAAATTGACGATAACTGCGTTGCTAGCGCGGAAAAAATGCTCATTTACTAGTAAGTAAACTCCGCTTTTTTCCACACGTCGCGCCTTGTTCTCCTCAATTTACCCTAGCGGTACGCAAATTTTGTAAGAGGAGGGGGAGAAAAGTGAAGAGAACAGTGAAGAGAACAGTGAAGAGAACAGAGTGAGGAAAAGAGTGACAAGAACAGAGGAAGAAGCTGAAGCAATCGCATTTGGTAAAAAAATGAGAAAAGCTCTTTTCAAATAAAAACTTGGAAAATTTTTAGGGCGCAGCTTATTTCCAGAGCGGCTCGCGAGGCCCGGATGGCCGAGCGCGCAGGGAGCTTTTTGCAGGGACTGCAAAAAAAGCGACTGGCGCTGTGGAAATAAGATGGCGACCTATAAAATTTTCCAAGTTTTTATTTGAAAAGAGCTTTTCTCATTTCTTCACCAAATGCTATTGAGAAGGAAGTAGGAGTGAACGAAACGGATTTTTTAGCAAGTTAAGAAGGAGAATTGGCCAGATTTGCGCAGCCGAGAACGAAGTGTTATCAGTTTTTCGGGAACGTCAATGACCCGTAATATATTTGAAGAGAAAAAATCCTTTTTGGTTTGAGCCCACGATAGCTAAGTCTATGCGTTTATTTTTGACAAATGTAAAATTCTTAAATTCAAAATATTCTAAGCCGCGTTTTAGCGAGCGAAGCTTTTTCGGAGGAATAAGCTGATCGAGATGCCGAGTTAAGTTTTTTCTGAATTTTACTTCGACCGCGATCAGCGTGTCGTCGTTGTCTTGCACAATCAAATCCAACTCAAAACCTACGCCGCGAAAGTTCTGTGCGAGAATTTTGATATTCTTTTTTTCGAAAAGAGCTCTGACGAAATTTTCGGCTAATTGAGATAACATGCAACCGGAGCAAAACTTTTGCGGTGAAGAGGTGTTGGACCAAAATCTTTCAGAGCTTGCAAATGCTTCACTGTGCCGTAGCCCATGTGATTTTCAAAACCAAACAATGGGAAAGCGTTGGCAGCTTCGTCCATCGTTGAATCTCTGGTCACTTTTGCTAAAATTGAAGACGCCGCAATCGAGTAACAGAGCTGGTCGCCTTTGACGATGGCCCGCTGTTCAATGTCGATAAAATTTTGATTGAGCTTGGGAATTTTTAGATGGCCATCAACCAAAACAATAACTTTAAGATTTTGTTGTAGCGATAGAATTTTAAAAATGGCTTGGCGCATCGCTTGAAAAATAGCTTGTTGAATGCCGATCTGATCGATTACGGCTGCAGAAACAGACTCAACTGCATAGTGCGAACACAAACCGTCCGCTAATAAATGCGCCTTCGTTTTTTGCCGTTGAGCTTTGGACAGCAACTTTGAATCGCGAATAAGATTTTTAATTTTTGGATCGAGTTTGTTCACGCGGTCATAATTTAATACAACAGCCGCTGCACACGTGTCTCCAGCAAGACAGCCACGTCCTACTTCGTCGACTCCGATTATCAAATCATAGTGCTCGCGCAATTGTTCTTCGAGTTTGCCTTTTGCTTGCATCAAAAACTAAACAAGAGATTTATCTATGAGTGCCACTAACTTTGCTTTTGGAACTGCGCCAAGAACTGAGTCCACAACTTTGCCGTTTTTTATCATTGCAAGATATGGAATCGAGCGCACACCGAAAGTCGACGGCGTTTGTGCGTTCTCGTCGACATTCATTTTTACGATTTTTATCTTGCCCTGATATTCCGTGGCAAGCTGCTCTAAAACTGGGCCAATCGATAAACACGGACCACACCACGGAGCCCAAAAATCCACCAGAACAGGAACGGCTGAATTAATAACATCTGTTTCAAAATTTTGATCTGTGACTGAATAAGTGCCTTGCGCCATTTTTCTAACTCCTGCGTATTATTTAACTTTCTACCGAAACCTTTAGTCCGGAACTTCCAATAGTGCAGTCTAAAATAATTCCGCCGGCTATTGTAAGAGCCTTTTTCACGGTCAGAAGCTTTTCTTCTGGTGCAAAAAAAATCATCACGCCTCCGCCTCCGGCGCCACAAACGCGAGAAAACCAGGCCCCACTGTCCTGACCGGCGCGGTCCAGGGCTTTTGTTTTGACCGTTTCTATCCCGGGCCAAAGTTTAACTCGTTGATTCCACTCGATTTTTGAATAATCTAGTGCCTTCTTGAAATCACCCGATCTAATACTTTCCGCACACCCGAAAGCTGCTTTCCCCAGGTCACCAAGGACTTCAATGAGCTTGTTATCATGATCAAAGACTTTTTTAAATATTTCCCAGTTGTTGATTGCCGAAGCACGCGACTGCCCAGAATAGCACACAATCATTTGGCGAGCCAACGTTGAGAAAGAATTCCCTGGTAATGTTTCGATTTTTTCGCCGCCTGGTGGAAAAGTTAAAATATTTAAACCGCCACGGACCGCTCCCCAGTAGTCTTGGACACCAGTGGGAGCATGAATAATTTTGGCTTCTATATCTTGTGCGGTTCGGACTAGAAAGTATTCAGGTGGTGTTTCTGCAATTATGCCAAGCTCTTTTTGCAATCGAAAAATCGCAGCAATAAAAGTGAT
Source organism: bacterium (assembly GCA_043757325.1). Classification (GTDB taxonomy): domain Bacteria; phylum Bdellovibrionota_B; class Oligoflexia; order Oligoflexales; family RGVZ01; genus JAYVPO01. The sequence goes on along the minus strand of JAYVPO010000153.1, from coordinate 11,481 downwards.
TGCAAGGCTTGAGGATCCACCAAGACCAGCTCCGGCGGGAGAAAGTGCGCGCGCAGAAATTTTTAATCCTGGATAATCCTTTGCCCACAAATTTTGCAAAATTAAAGAAAATAATTTTAATTCCTGTTTTGCAATAATTTCTGAGAATGAGCCTGAAATTTTTATGTTTTGATCTAAACTTTCCACATAAAATTCTTTGGAACTTAATACCGAAATTTCAACTGTAGCGTTAAGACTAATAGCCAAATTTACCGTCGCCTTCTCGGAAAGAAGCTGCGCAATAGGCCACAGATCCAGTGTTCCGCCTGCCAAATCAACACGTGTAGGAGCCTCTGCTAAAACTTTTAAATTCATAATTTGATTGTGCTAAGTAAAAATTTCATAAAAACTAATATATGTTTAAAAAAATTAATGTTGGTAATTACAGCCTTACTCCTAAAATCATAACGCAAGTTGGGGCGTTTGTTGAATCGCATTTAAAAGTTTTTTTTGAGTCTCAAGTTGAAGTCGTCAAAGATCACGAGCAAATTAAATCTCCAGACTTCGATATTGGACTGGTTCAAGCTCAAGAACTTGAACTTCCGGAATTCTTGAAATGGCTCGACTCGTTCGAGAAAAAGCGCGCTGACGCATCGTTAATACAAGTACCATTTATTATTGTAACACCAATTAGCCCGGCGGACGTAGCAAAATTATTTGTTCGGGTGGTGGAAACAAATTGGTACTTTGATTTGGTCCACCCCATGCAACTTCAGTCACTTCCGATTAGAGTAGCAAATTTAATTCGGATCAAACTTCACATTGAAGAACTTCAACGGTATAATTTAGAATTAGATCAGATGGCCGAAAAAATTGCACAATTAGAAGAAAAATTAAAGACTCTTAAATAAAACAACAGGGATTTTTTTTGGAACTTGATCACCTTAATCCGACGCAAGTTATCACTCAATTTATTTTGGAGACACGGCGGGCTGGCGTGTCGCTCTCATCTGATGAGTATCAGGTTATCGAAAAATGGCTTTCAGATGCGGGATCATTAGATGTTTTGGTGCCTATTTTGATGGATATGTTACCCAAGCATTTTGAAAAACGCACTGTTTCTGGCCATAAAAAATCGTTAGCATCCATCCAAAAGAAAATTTCTAAAAAAATAGTGCATTATAAAAACTTAACGGAACTTCAGTTGTGAGTATGGACAAAGATCAAAAAATTTCTCTCGAAAAAAAAGCTAAAGCTATCGGGCTTCGGAAAAAAGAAAAACATATTGTTTTATGTGGCGGTCCAAAATGTGTAGACGAAGAAAAAGGTCACAAAGTATGGGATCATTTAAAGCAAAAACTTCGCGATTCTAAGTATATTACAATCAATCGAGTTCGTGCTAAATGTTTGCATCTTTGTGAAAACGGGCCGATCGCAGTGGTTTTTCCTGAGGGAACTTGGTACGGCTGTGTCAAAAAAGAAGTTATCGACCGAATTGTTGACGAGCATCTTGTAGGTGGAAAAATCGTCTCGGAAAATCTGATCGATATTTGAATTCATAAACTGCGAAGACGTTCAGGATAAAATCGCCGAGGAAGACTTTCAGATTTGCCAGTCACAATTAATTCCGCCAGGCATTTTCCTGCGAGAAAAGCTGGCGCAATACCGCAGCCCAGATAACCACTGCCTACTAAAAATCTCGAATCTCCAAAATTTGGGCCGACTACTGGTAGTTCATCACATGGAAAGCAATCCAGAAACGCAACTTGCTCTACAGGTTTTAGATCAGCAAGAGCTTTTTCTCCGATAATTTTGGATATTTTACTGCTGATTTTTCTTTCAATGAGCGTGTCATAAAACGCTGTTTCCGCCTCAAAACCTGCCCATTTTCTCATGTAACGACCACCTCCCATGTAAATTTTCTCGACCGTTGAATAAATCCAGTCGTGGCCATTTTCAAATGCTAAAAAATCATAAGGGGTTAAATTAAAGTTCTTTGGCCTTGCATACGACCACCATTGATCTTGGGCCGTGACAAAACAGTTGGCGAAATGCGGCAAAACTTTGGAAACGTTAAAGTGATTTGCGCAGACGATCATTGCAAAAGGTTCAAGATTTCTCTCAGGCGCGTTTGTTACTTTTATAAATTCTTGGACCTCACTTTCGAGTGAAGTGACAAGTTTTTGGTAGTCCACGAATGTGACGCTGTCAGCTTCGGTCTGCAAAAAATTGCTGTCGTCTTCCTTATACTGAACTTTTAAATTGGTAGACCCTAAAAGTTTTTGTGCTTTCTGCATTTCTAGTTTTTCAAAATCTTTTTGGCCCCAGCGAATTTTATTTCCAGATGTGGCGGTTAGGTGATGCTCAGTGCAGTAATTGACTAATTCTTTTCGACCCTCGGCGAAAAAGTTCAGAAAATCAATCGCAAATTCTTCGCCGTGGGCTGTCGCAAGTCGTGTGATGTTGTCTCTATGACTGGCCATCACAAGACCTAAAACGTTTTTGAAAATTCCTCGCGTTCGGACTTCTACCGAATTAATGTTAGACTTTTTTAAATAGTAAGCTGTAGCTAAACCAGTAACCCCGCCGCCAATAATACATATGTCAGTCATAAAGTTGCGCCAAATTGTTAAAATTGAATTATAATAATTATTAACGAAAAAGGTTAGTCAATTGAAGAATTTTTGGAAGCTTACTGCAAAAATATTGTTTTGCCTGTTTGGTTTGGGAGACGTTCTCTTGGGTCAAACATTAAAAATTGCAGGCTTAAGTATTAAGCAAGACATCATAAATCTTTCTGACTTGCGAGAACTCAACCCGGGTGTGAGAAGGCTTACTTGTCCAGGTCTAACAGAATTTAATCCGAAAACCTACACCCATACCTATCCTTTGCTAAATTTCCTGCGCAAACTTAACGAAAAAACTTGGGAATTACAGCTTAAAGATGGTCTCCATTGGTGGGACGGGGTCGAAGTTACAAATGCCGACTTGGAAAGTTTCTTGCGAAATATATTAGTAAAAGAAGTGGGGCTATTTTACGTTGCTTCGATTCCAAAATTTCGGTTTGAGAGGTTATCTGAAAAACCGGATAGTAAAACTTTAAAGATTTACTGGGATCAAAAGCCGCCATTTGATTTATATTTTCTGTCAAATTTTCCTTTCTTTCGTATGATTAAAAATTCGCAAAAAATCCAATGTGTAGGGCTTTTTCAACCAGAACAGGGCAATTTTAATTCACTTATGAGTCGAGCGAAAAGCCGCTTTAATAAAATTATCTTGCAGTCTGAAGTTACAAAAAAATGTAAGGATTTTCATCTGGTGCCCGAATTTAGCGTCATCATTTGGCCTAAAGAAGTCTTCTCTTCAGCCCAAGATCGCGCAAAACTTACGGAACTTATTCCACGAGGTGAATTCCTGCGAACTTTGCACGGAAATCATGGTGATCTAGTTTCGGGGCCGATTAGTAAATCTTTTCTGGGTTATGACTCAGGTCTAAAAGTGCGACCGTACCGGCATTCATTTTTTGATGGGAAAAAATCTTTGGGGTTAACTTTTTCTCAGGATTTTAACCCCTTGGATAAAAAATTTTTTTCGGATATTTTTTTACAATCAGGATTTGCAATATCAGAAAACGTCGAGTCTAAGACAGTTTTTACAACGCTAAAACTGCTTGACTTACAGTTCGATTTACTAGATTTTCTGCATTCAAATCAAGAGTTTACAAATAAATACACCATTGTGAGTCATCGCGACTTCGACAAACTTCTAGAAGATTTTAGAAGGAGCCTTTCGACAAAATCACCGGATTTTAGTATGCTTAAAAAGATTCATCGAGAATTTTTTAGACTTGAGCCTTTTACGGTTTTGATGCAAAAACAGATCTGCCTTGAGTTTTCTGAGCCAAAATCACCAAAAAATATTTACGACCCTCAATGGCTTCGTGAAATAGTACTAGAATGAGAATCTGACCGATGATAATTTTAAAAACCGATGCAGAAATTGACTTGATGCGTGAAGCAGGAAAATTTGCTGCTGAAATGCTCGTTATGATTGAAGCGTATATTAGGCCTGGCGTTTCGACTTTGGAATTAAATAATATCTGCCATGATCACACGGTTAGGCACAACGGGATTTCAGCACCGCTAAATTACAAAGGCTATCCGAAGTCGATTTGTACTTCGGTGAATGAAGTTGTTTGCCACGGAATTCCTAGTAAAGAAATTATTTTAAAAGATGGCGATATCATTAATATCGACGTAACTCCGATACTAAAAGGCTACCACGGTGACACATCAAAAACCTTTTTTGTGGGAACGAACCATTCGGCTTTAGTTAAAAAACTAGTGCGCGTGACCAAAGAATGTCTAGATTTGGGAATCGACGCAGTGCACGCGGATGCCCGTGTAGGAGATATTGGAGCAGCAATTCAAAAACATGCGGAAGGCAATGGATTTTCGGTAGTACGCGATTTTGTCGGGCATGGCATTGGAAAAACTTTTCACGAAGAGCCGCAAATATCTCATATTGGAGTTCTTGGGCGCGGTCAACGCCTGGGTCCAGGGATGACTTTTACAATCGAGCCCATGATTAATGAGGGCGATTGGCGGACGAAAGTTTTAAAAGATGGCTGGACTGCTGTGACCCTAGATAGAAAGCTTTCAGCTCAGTTTGAACATACGCTTGCGATTCGCAGCAATGGCCAAGTCGAGATTTTAACCCGGCTTTAATTTAGTTTTTTGAAAAATTAAGTTATAATGAGAGATCATAATCTGGAAAAATTCATGAGCCGGTGGATATTTATATATTTTTGTGCATTTTTTGCTGAAACAGGACTCTCTCAGGCAGTATCTCAAGCATTAAATGATATTGTAGCGCTCGATTTAACCGCAAAATTTGATTTCGATTCAAAACGTAACAAGGGGCAAGTCGACGGAAAGATTGTTTATAAAATTCCTAAGCAATTTGAACAACCAAAGCAGCTATGTTTTTACTTACCTTATTTAGATCCACACTACACTTATGACCCGATTCGAAGTTTCGATTTAATTCCTAGAAAATTTGTGGAGTTCGAAAAAACGGCCGGAAAAATGTCTATGGAAGCTGTGCAAAAATCCCGTGAATTGGAAGTTCTTTCGCCTTTTATCAGAAAGTGGAACCATGAAGATCCCAGTGAGGAAATTGCTTTTGATTTTTCCGCTGAGACACCACGGTGGCACGATAGTGCAAAGCAGGAATGGTTTTTTAATGATTTTTACCCGCAGCTTTTGGAAAAGTGTCCTGAAGATCCCGATAATTCTTTTTCTGTTCCAACAGTTTCACGTTTAAAAATAAATGCCAAAATTGACTTTGATAAAAAATGGAAGGTATTTTCGTCGGGTTTAGATTTATCAAATAATTCCTACGAAATTGAAGCCCAAAAAATTGTGTTTGGTTTTTTTGATGAGTTTAAAAAGATTTCCGTTCAGTGGGATGAAACTTTGGTGGAATTTATTTCCCCAATTAAAAACCGCGAAAAGGAAATGATTTATCTAAAGAAAGTTTTTGATTCTCAGAAAAATATCTTTGGAAAATTTCCTTTTAAAAAACTAGTTATTGTAGATATGGCCGATGTGGAAAAATCTTCTATCCCTGGCTTAATTGCTATTAATCGACCGCGCCAGTCCGGGGCAGAAGAAATCCAAGAGGACTCCTCAAATTGGACTTACTGGCAGCTTGCTACTTTTATAAGTGAACAATGGTTTGGCGCATCGGCTCGAGTGCGCTCGTTTGATGACTTATGGCTTTTGCGCGGATTTCATGATTTTGCAACAATCCAAACATTAGAAGAAATCGCGGAATCTTATGAGTTGATTTCCAAAGGAGAAAACGGCGAGGAAGCCGCCTTTCATTTTGACTATCGGCAATTTCAGGATTTTATGGCCGCCGTGCTTTCTTATATGCATCCTTATAATGCTGTGACCGACGTCGAAGGTAAGTCGATCGAGCCGTTTAAGAAGCAACATTCTTTAAGTTATATTCGACATACTCTGGCTTTACGGCAGATGAATTGGTCCATGGGAAAAGATGCGTTTCGAATAATTATTAAAGAATTTTTTGCGAGTTCCCAGGGTAGAAACATTACCCCGAGGGATTTGTATCAATTTATTTCGACTCGGGTTGCAGTCATGTCCAAAGCGAAAAGCCTAGAACTCGGAAAAATTCTTTTGCAATGGTGGACCACTGAAGATTGGCCAGATTTCGAACTTAAGAATATTGAACAGCAGCGAGTTGAGGATCGTTATGAAGTTAAAATCAAAATCAAACAAAACAATAACTTTTCACTTCCTTTAACGGTCATGATTACCGACGATGACGGGAAAAAGTACGAAGTTGAAGCGCATCAGTCTGGGGACCGAAAAGATGTGTGGATTGCTCAAACAACACTTCAAAATAAATACGACCGTGTGGAGTTAGAGCCGTCCCGACAGATTTTTGATTGGAATCGATTTAACAATAAAAGTAGTTTGCCCGCAGTGCATTTTTTTCCCGGGCCGCTCAATAGTTTTGATGATGACGCATATACGTTATTCTGGTTGCCGTTGGTCACAAAGCTTCCGGGCGAACCTTATACTTATTTTCTTGTGACCCAAGGCTTTAAATATGTGCAGAGTAGTTTTACGGTGATTTTGACTTATGTTCCCGAAGAGAAACGTTATGGTTATTCGTTTTACTATTTGACGGATTTTCCTAAAATCGGTTCTTACATGGTCGTTGATTCTATCTCCGACAAAGGGCGAACTTACAAAGATGAAAGACTTATAGATATTGGCATTTATAAAACTGTAAGTTTTATAAAAGATCCTGTCATTGAATACGGATTGCGACTGCGCAACCGAGAGACGATAAATATGCCTGAAACAAGGCATCAAACGTTGGCTTTCAAGGCGCAGTCTTCCCCTTTAAATCAACATGGAACTTGCACTCATTCTGCAAAAGCTGAACTCGAGCGATCGTTTCATTCTCAAAATGTAAATTTTGGTTACTCACGACAATTTGCGACAGCCGAAGGATCGTGCCAGGTATTTTCCGGGCTAGAGGCGGGAGGAAGAATTTTTGCAGGGGCGGTTCATGCATTTGGCGACTCAACGCGAAATCTTTATTTTAATCCGCAAGAAGTTACCGAGGCGAGATTGCGTTTTGATTCGCCGAATTTAAATAAAGTCGAAAGCATAACAACCATAGGCCTTGATTTACTAACGCCGGCAAGAATTCCATTTCCCGATTATCTATGGGTTATTAGCAGGCAGGCGCGTTGGCGTGCTTTCTCTGATTTTGGGGTGGCCGAAAATCCACATGCGGTGTACCGCGATGCGGGTGTGGGGCTATGGGTTCCATTTGGTGGCGACTTGGTAGGGAAAGGTTCAGTCACGGTGTTAAATTTCTCTGTTTTAGCGGTTTTATACCGGCAGGCAGGAACGTTCGAGTCTACCCAGCCGGGAATTATTTTTGATTTCGATTTTTTTGGAAAGTTGTAGGTGTGGTGGAATTCTTGATTTTTATTTTTTCTGAGTAAAAATCGAACTTTGAAAAATAGCCTTTTAGAATTCCCAAGCTTGACAAGGGGCGCAATCCACTACTATAACTATGAGTCCACTCAAAGCGGGGTGGTAGTTAAGTTGGTTATAACGCCGCCCTGTCACGGCGGAGGCCGCGGGTTCGAGTCCCGTCCATCCCGCCAGTCTTGCTTCTTTTCCTTTTAGACAAGGAAGACTTCATCGTGCCCTCGGTCACGGACCAGGAGTCCGCATCCCTCGGTTTCTCTTCGTCTTCCTTGTCTAAAAGAAAAATAAGCGGCGCCTGGCTACGCCTGGGGAATAGAAGATGAAGATGAAGATGAAGAAAAAAGAAAAGAAAAAAGAAAAAAGAATAAAACCGGCAACTCAAACATTTTTTTCATACCGTTGAAATCACGTTTTTTTATTGGCAAACTTTCATAATAGGTGCCACCCGACCTATTCTTTTCAATTTTAACAAGCATAAATCTGGTGGCGCCTTTTTACGTTTTTCTTTCTATCCTTTTTCTATCCCTCATTTAATCCTACTTCTTTCTATTCCCTTCTCGCAAGCAAGCCACGACGCTTATTTTTGTATTTAGAAAAGGCGAACGAATGCGCGCCGAAAGGAGTGGACGTACTGGTCCATGACCTAGGCGTGACATGAAGTTCAACGCAGTATAAACCAAAAAGAAGCAAGTAGTGGGTGGAGCCTGACCTGAGCAGGCGCCCCCGCCGGTTATAAGCCGGTGACTCTAACAACTTGGCCTCTAAAATTAACTGTTAAGGTAATTATTTTATAATTATATTATATGGGTAATGTTGAAATTTACTTGGGATCCAGAAAAACAGAAATCAAATCGTGCGAAACACGGCTTTTCTTTTGAAGAAGCTTCGACTTGTTTTTACGATCCCATGCATATTTTGATTAGTGATCCGGTCTCTTCTGAAGAAGATAGATCAGTATTAGCTGGTGTGAGCAGTAAATCCCGTTTACTTGTAGCTGTGCATTTAGAAAAAACAGATGTCTCGATTCGGCTAATTTCTGCACGAAAGACAACAAGATTGGAAAGAAAACATTATGAAGAGGTGATATGATGAGAAAAGAATACGATTTTTCAAAAGGCAAGCGCGGAGCTTATAATTCAAGAGTAAAGCGGCAAGTAACCATCAATCTTGATGAAGGAACAGTAGCCTATTTTAAAGGCTTAGCAGAGGAAACAGGTATTTCGTATCAGAATTTGATCAATATTTATCTTCGTGAGTGTGCAATTGAAGAGAAAAAGCCTTCTATTCATTGGCAAAAAACAGGAACTTAGAATTCACTGGGCAAGTAATTTTAAAAAATAGGCAGACAAAATCTGGTTATTAAATAAATGCTTCATGAGCAGTATGTTGTTGAAAGACGCGACGGACACAAACAACGGGAAATCGATTTTAGCTTCACTTCCGGCTTTATCAGAGACTGCCCGGATAAAAAGAAACGGGATATTATTTTTTTCCGCAACTTGAGCAACTGCACCTCCCTCCATCTCTACAACGTCGGCTCCCAACGCAGCTATCTCTGCTTTTTTCACCTCATTTGCGACGAATTGATCGCCCGCCGGTCGCCACCCTTCCGCTCTTAATTATTGGGTAATATTTACGCCCCCGAACATCAATTGGCTTAAGTTGTTTTTGCAGTTCCGAAAATCGTGCAGCGACAGTTTCAAAAAACGGGCTTTTAGCTACTTGACCGATTGCACTTTACGTCTGCACCCAATTTCATTTAACGTCTGCACCCTATTTCAAACGAATGTCAGCACCCGTTTGCAGGGAACGTCTGCACCCATTTGCATTGAATAAACGCATGGCGACTTAAAAGCTGCTATGGATTGATCTCATTTTAAATTATGAGGAATTTATGGCTGCCGAAAGGACGTCTAACCGGATGAAAGATCAGATTATGGAGTTGAAAGCTCGTGGCTATTCGCAGCGGGCTATTATTAAAGCGCTACACGTGGGTCGGGACACTATTTTAAAGGCGCTGGGCGAAAGCTCTGTGCCGACTGAAATTGCTAGCGAAGAATGGGCTTCTAAGATTCCGTGGAACATTGTGGGTCGCGAGGTGAATGTGCGTGGCGTAACGGTTAAGCAACTTCACGCTGAGTATTGTCCCGAGGTGTCTTATACGACATTCTGGCGAGTAGTTTGGCAGCGTTGCCTAAAGTCTGACCGAACGGTTACCCTTCGGCTTGATCATCCAGTGGGTGAAAGAACGCAGGTGGATTTCACGGATGGACTGTATGTTACTGACCGCTTAACCGGGGTAAGAAGAAAAACCCATTTATTTACCGGCGTTTTAGCATTTAGTTCCTACGCGTATGCTGAATTTTGTTTCGACCAGAGGCAACCGACATTTATGTCGTTGCAAGAAAGAATGTGGCACTACTTTGGCGGAGTAACTAAGTATTTGGTAACAGATAATTTAAAGGCTGCCGTAACGACAGCCCATAGGTACGACCCCGACGTTAACCAAACTTATGTTGAATTTGCAAACCACTGGGGTTTTGCCGTCCTGGCTGCTAGGCCCTATCATCCGAAAGATAAGGCTAAAAATGAGTCTCATAACAATGTTTTCCAGCGGACTTTTTTTCACGAAGTAAGAGACCGCACCTTTTTTAGTCTCGACGAACTGAACCGATGTTTTTGGGATTTTTTGAGGGATTTTAACAATCGCATTATGAAAGATCACGGCGTATCGCGGGCTGACAGGTTTGCCGAAGAAAAAAACTTACTGCTGCCGCTTGCAGTAGAGGACTTTTCGCGCACCGAATGGAAGCTCGCTAAAGTTCACCCCGACTGCCACGTGCAGGTGGCGAAAAACTTTTACTCGGTGCCGTATTCCTACGTCGGGCAAACCGTACGGGTGCGGCTTGGTGAAAAACTGGTGGAAATTTTTGATAACGATAATAATGCGGTAGCCGCACACGTACGGTTTCTCGGCATCCATAAAACGTCAACTTTAGAGGCTCACTATCCTCCAGAAAAAATGGCAGTAGCGAGGTTTGAAATAAAACATGCACGCACGGCAGCCGAAATTATTGGTCCACATACCCACCAACTTGTTGAAGCCCTCATTGCCGGCAATCACCCTTTAAAATACTTGCGGCGTATCCAAGGTTTTCTCAGGATGTCACCCCGCTATCCAAAAGAAAGCCTCGAATATGCAGCAAGGCAAGCATTGCAATTTCAAAAGTTTCGCCTGAATTACCTGCGCCAATGTGCAGACTACTTTTCAAGCGGCGGAATACGGTCCCAGTCAAAATCTGCACTTGCTCCAGAACGTCAATCTAACGAAATTCATCTCGCATAAAAAAAAGGAATTTAAAAATTATGACCTCAATTGACCAACTTAAAACTATGACTCACACGCTGCGCCTTTTTGGCTTGCACCAGAACCTCCACCGCCGCATTGACGAAGCCCTAGCAAGCCAGCTGCACCCGGCTGATTTTCTGAGGCTCATTTTAGACGACGAAATAAATTTACGTAAAAGTGTTCGAGCAAAGACTTTGACTACCCGCGCAAAATTCAGGACCACTGCTATCGACCTGGAAGACTGGGATTTGACTTTCGACAGAGGACTGTCGAAAGCCCAACTTCTTGATTTGTCACACGTCGGGTTTATTAATAACGGTGAAAATGTTTTACTTATCGGTTCCACGGGATCTGGCAAAACTCATTTAAGTATTGCCCTTGGAAAAAAAGCATGTCTTGAAAATTTAACCGTCTCTTTTATTCCGGTAAATTTTCTTTTCGAAGAAGCTTTGGCGTGTAAGGCCGCGGGAAGATACGTTTTATACGTCAAGAAAGTAGCGAAATCTAACCTAATTATTTTAGACGACTTCGGTCTGCGCAACTATTCACACGACGAAGCCATGATCTTGGTTGACCTACTGGAAGAACGTTATGGAAAAACTTCCATCATGA
>JAYVPO010000152.1:0-53742 GCA_043757325.1 bacterium | reverse complement strand
CAAGCACGTCTGCGGCAATGGTACTGCACTCTAAAGTGTGGGAGAGTAGCTCGACGCAGCCTTATTTAACAAAAAACCTGTTAATCACAAATGTGATTGACAGGTTTTTTAATTCGAGGAAAAACGAACTTGAAAATTTTGATTATTGGATCTGGTGGAAGAGAGAATGCTCTCGCTTGGAAATTTAGCCAGTCACCACGTGCCTCCAAAATTTTCGTTTGGCCTGGAAATCCTTCTACTGACTATATTTCCAAATCAACTTCAGTACCCAATACAAAACTCGACTTTTTGGAAATATCTCGTTTCTGTCGTCGCGAAAATATTCGATTTGTATTTTGCGGTCCAGAAAAACCTTTGGAAGATGGACTTGTTGATTATTTGGGAAAAGAAAATATTCCAGTATTTGGCCCAACAAAAGCTGCAGCGTTACTTGAAACCTCAAAAGCTTACGCTAAAGAAATCATGAAGGAAGCTGAAATTCCTACCGCGCATTACGAAATTGTAAACGGTTTTTCCAATCTTTTTGAAAAAGCAAATGACTTTTTGCAGAAGTACAGCGGCGTTGTTATCAAAGCCAGCGCATTAGCCTCCGGAAAAGGCGTTTTTATATGCAAAAATAATGCAGAAATTAAAGACGCGGTTGAAACTTTAGAAAAATATATGCAAAGTGCCGCAGAAATATGTGTATTGGAGGAAATATTAGTAGGCCGTGAAGCTTCATACTTTTTGTTTATTGGCAAAAATTTACAGGAAGACATCGGATTTGCAGTGGATCATAAACGCCTGAAAGAAAATAATCTTGGGCCAAATACGGGCGGCATGGGAGCTTACACTCCGGTGACGTGGCTGCCTCAAGACGCCAGTAAAATAATTCAAAATAGTATTGTTAGTCCTTTGCTGAATGCCCTGTGTGAACGAAACATTAACTATACAGGCTGTCTTTATGTTGGATTGATGTGGACCGATACTGGGCCTAAAGTGATTGAATATAATGTACGCTTAGGCGATCCTGAAACCCAGGCACTCATTTTCGCCGATGAAAAAGACTGGTTTGTGATGATAGAAAAACTTTTAGACCTCGAAACGATCGACGAAAAACCTATTTATAAAAAATATTTTGCAAAATCTATTGTCCTTGCTTCTGAGGGCTATCCTTATTCAGCACCAACTGAAGATCAGCCGGAAGTTGAACGGGATTTTTTCAAAGATAAAGATGCCGATTCGAGAATATTCGGTGCTTCAATTGTGGAAGTAAACGGTGTTAAAAAATTGGGAGCTGGTCGGGTTCTTAATGTTGTGGTGCGCGGCGAAAGTTTTGCTGAATGCGATGCAAAAATTAAAGCAAAAGTCACAGAAATCGAAAAAACATGGAAAAATTTTCAATGGCGTAGTGATATTTGAAGAAATCCAACTTAATTTTACTTGCAAGTCAGTCACCTCGCAGAAAAGAACTTTTGAGAAATATAGGTGTAAAGTTTGAGAGTTTTACGCCTGATATCCTGGAAAATAGACGCAAGGCGGAATCACCAAAAGACTACGTCTTAAGAAACTCCCTTGAAAAAGCTCAAGCGGCCCAAAAAATTGATAGGTATTCACAATTCATTATTCTTGCTGCAGATACAGTTGTAGTCCTAAATAAAAAAATTCTCGAAAAACCCAAAAACACAGCGCACGCTATAAAAATGTTAAAAGCACTTTCCGGAAAGACTCATAAAGTCCTCACTGGTGTGAGTTTTTTGAAGCAAAAAAACAACCAAAATTTTGTCGTAGAAACTTTGGTAACTTTCAAAAAACTTTCACAATCTGAAATTGCAAGTTATGTTGCCACAAATGAGCCGATGGACAAAGCTGGAGCCTATGGTGCGCAAGGTTTTGGGGCTTTTATGGTGAAGTCGGTCAAAGGGAGTTACACTAATGTTATTGGGCTTCCCATGGCAGAAGTCTCCAAGGTTTTAATTAAAGATTTTAAAATCGAACTTTTCAGCCACAACATCACACTTTCGAAATATTAAAGGATTGATACTTATGAATTATTTGGTTTTGTTTTCGATGCTTTTTGCGATGTGTAGAACAAGTGAAAAAAGCGAGTCGTCTGCTCCGCAGGTTACGCAATTATGTGTGGGCTTAGATCAAGAAAAATGTAAGGAACAAGCATTTCAGTGTTTTTATAACACAGCTCAAAATAAATGTGACCTTAAGCCCTATCTCGCATGCGAAAAATTAACTGTTGAAAAATGTGCCTCAGGATCTGGCTGCGCCGTCGACCCGGTCTCGAAGCGTTGCGGATTTCCAAAAAATTGCGCCGACATGGAAATCGACGAATGTGGTAGAAATCTTCGCAAGTGCCAGTTCGATCAAACCAATTCCAAATGTTTTGATCCCATTCAAGTGGCAAATGTGGCATGCGAACAGAGATCGCAAATAACCTGTATTGCCGATGGAAAATGCGCAATACATCCTCAAACCAAGCTCTGTGTGGGCATTTCGGGCGCAGTTCTTGGAACATCGCCGCTAACTTATCCATCGGTCTGTACCCAACCGGCGATAAATCAATTAACCTGTCAGCAGAATAACAACTGTTGTGCTTGGACGGGATCGACTTGTGCCGAAAGATTTACTTATTCAATAAATGGAAGTTCCACTTCTGCGGTCAGTTGCGAAGCGGCGCCTGATATTAATACCTGCTTAAGAGGACAAGGTTATTTGAATAGCTGCTCGTGGAGCCGGGTGTTTAATAAGTGTGTACCGGGAAATCTCTGTCGAGTTGATATTAATGTTTGTCGCTGTTTGCCGCATTGTGATATGAGTGAAGTTGGAACATGCATGGTAAGGTGAAAAGGTGAATACAGTGAAAAAATTACTGAAGGTATTTGTATTTGGTGTTGTGTTAAGCAGCTGCACCCAAGAAACCCAGAATCAAATTACACGGTCGATTCAAAATTGGACCGGAACCAACGGTGTTTTAGATGTTATTAGCAGCGGAAAAGTGATGTATAGGTTTATTAAAATCGATAAATTATCCACAGCCAATGCGACTAATGACAAAACAGTGGCAAGGCCTTATCGTTTCGGGTACGGGGTTTTAGATCAAAATCAAAACTACAAACAAGAACCCGAGGATAAAAGAATGTATTTTGAAGTGAGTGATTTTAGCACTCAGTATGTTTTTTATGAAAATCCTATACTTTAAGAAGCTCTTCCAGACGAATAAGAAGCGGCGGGTGTGAATAATAGATTTTCGCATATAACGGATGCGTTAACGGCATAGCGAAACTTTTCTGGCGCAATTTTAGTAACGCAGCACCCAAATCAACCCCGGAACCAATGTTATCTTTTGCAAATTGATCTGCGGCAAATTCGTTCTTCTGAGAAAAATACGAAGCTATGGGTGTAAGGAAAAAATCAACTGCACCAAACCATAGGCTAAATGTGGTCAAAGCAGCGTAATGAACCGCGGTTTGAAGACCAAACGCCTGATAAAATTCCAGATGTGGAAGGGCAAGTGATAAAAGATAAAATGTAACCCCACTTATTACCACGCTTTTGATCAATGAGCTGCGCACATGACCAAGCTTAAAATGCCCAAGCTCGTGAGCCAATACAGCAACGGTTTCTGCTGTGGACAGACTGTGTAGGAGCGTATCGAACAAAACGATTTTTTTGGCCCCAAATAAACCGGTGAAATAGGCATTGGCATGAGTCGATCTTTTGGAGGCATCCATAACCGAGATGCCACTTGTTTTAAATTGAATTTTTGTGGCTAATTTATCCAGGGCTTCCTTTAATTCACCCGATTCCAAAGGTTTAAATTTATTAAACAGTGGCGCTAACACCACCGGGAAAAGGTAAGCGACGAGTAAACTAAAAAATGTCATTAACCCCCAAGCATAAATCCACCAATATTGTCCAAGACGCTCCATGACCCATAGAAGACCTGAAACAAGCAGTCCGCCGAGTAAAACAGATAAAACAATCATTTTGCATTTGTCTAAAATAAATCCAATCGGGGTTTGTTTATTAAAACCAAATTTTTTCTCAAGTCCAAAAGTGGAATAGATCTCAAACGGTAATTGCAAAACAAAACTCAATGCTCCTAATATGGCAAAAAATAAAAGCCCTTCGAAAATCGTTCCTAAGGCATTTTTCTGAGCGAAATCTACAGCGAAATTTTGTACAAATCCTAAATACTGGTGGTAAATAAATATCAAAACGACAGCAGAAGTTATTAAATTAGACCAAAGATTAAAAATAAATTTGGAATTAGTGTAATGGACTGTTTTGGACCAGTCTTCTTCGGAAACTTTCAATACTTCCTTGGCACGCACTTGATTAGCCGAATTTAAATAAAATTTTCGATTCATAAACCCTAAGAAAATTTCGATCGTAAGCCGTAGGATTTTTAAAACTATAAAAACAACAAGTATATTTTTAGGCGACCATTCCATCAGCTATGTTCCTTTCTAGAAAGACGCGATAATATAAAAACAATGTATAAGATTTTTCGAAAATCCTATGAGTATCTCCTTCGAATATTAACATTTTTATATGTGGAGTGTTATCTTAAGTCGCTATCTCTTATGGGGATTGACAAAGGATCTCGATTTTTACTTTTGCGTTTTGAAACGGAAAGTCAACGCCAGGCCTATAAAATGATCGGCAAAAGCACATTTAAAAGTTCTAAAATTTTTGTGATTATACCTTTTCGTGACCGTTTGGAGTTGACCAAAAAATGCGTTGAGTCGGTGATGAGCCAGAAGGTCAAAATGGACTTTCAAATCGTTTTAGTCGATCACTTGTCTAAAGATCCGAGCGTACTCACATGGAGCGAAGAATTTTGCAAAACGCACTCAGCTTTGCTTTTGCGACGGGACTACGAGTATAATTACTCGAGGCTAAATAACGACGCGGTTAAAACTATTCCAGAGACTCCCGATGATCAGCTTATTTTGTTTTTAAATAATGATGTGGAATTTTTGAATGAAGATTCACTGCAGAAATTATGTGATACCTACGAGAGCATTGGTAATATTGGTGCTTTGGGCTGCACACTTCTATTTCCTAACAGAAGAATACAGCATTTAATGGCTGCGCCTGGAATTAAAATTGTGGCAGCTCACCCGTATAAAAATTCTAGATATCAAGAAAATTCCGAATGGTTTAAGCAAAGCCGGCCCGTGGCAGCGGTTACCGCCGCCTGTCTGATGATTTCTGTTAAAAATTTTAAGAATGTTCACATGTTTGACGAAAAATTACCTACGCTGGGGCAAGACATTGATCTTTGTCTGAAACTGCAGGAACTAGGAAAAGTAAATTGGGTGGCAAGTTCAGTTGTAAATATTCACCATGAAGGTGCAACAAAATCAGCCGCCATCGCAGCTGAAGAAGTGCAGTATATGTACGACAAGTGGGGGACATTTTTAACTCATAATCCCTACTTCTCTAGGAAATTTTCACGGTGGTCAGAACAACCTGTTTTAAGCTTGGGAGAAGGGGCATTTCCTTGGAAGTAACTCCATTAAAATCGGAATCAGAACGCATCCGATTAGTGCGTTTGATTATTTTGTTTGTGCAGCGTGACTTAAAAGTGCGCTACCGTGGTTCAGTCTTAGGTTACTGCTGGAGTATGATGAACCCTCTGCTTTATATGGTTATTTTGAGTTTTGTTTTTAAGCATGTGGTGCGTTTTCAGATGGAAAATTATGCGATGTATATTCTATCTGGAATATTAGGCTGGAATCTTTTTCAACAAACGCTTGCTCAAGCTGTTCACAGTTTAGTGTCAAGCGGACCGCTTTTGAAAAAAATAAAAGTTCCGGCCCTACTTTTTCCGGCTGCCAACGTTTGCTCTGTATTGGTTAATTTTTTACTCGCGTTGATTCCTTTTGTAGTGATCGCGTTATTTGTGCATTTAAAATTATCATGGGCATTTTTTCTTATCCCTGCAGTGATTTTTCCGTATTTAGTATTTATTTTTGGAGCGGCTTTAACGCTGGCTTGTCTGAATGTTTTTTTTAGAGATATCGGACATATGATCGAATCAGTATTAATGATAGTTTTTTACTGCACGCCGATTATTTATCCGAAATCAGTCCTGCCAGAAAACTATTTAAAATTGCTAAATTTCAATCCACTTTACCACTACACTGAAGCTATCCGAGAAGTCATGTTTTATGGTCAGTCTCCGAGTTTGGGGCATCAGCTTTACAATTTTGGATTTGCCATAATGTCTTTGGCTATAGGTCTTTTAGTTTATGGGAAATCACGTGACAAAATCGTTTTTAAAATCTGAAGATGCCCCATTGTGTATCGAAGCACGTGGAGTAACCCTCGACTATGCGATGCCAGATGCTCAGATATCAACGTTGAAAGAGTATGTGCTAAAATCCTTCCAAGGAAAGAATCGTTCCGAAAATATCAAAAGGGCTTTAGATGACATCAGCTTTACAGTAAAAAAGGGAGAATCACTTTCAATCGTTGGTCGAAATGGAAGTGGCAAGTCAACTTTGCTTAAAACAATTGCGGGAATTTTGCGGCCTACAAAAGGCGAATTGATTCAACGCGGCCGAATTGCTCCTTTAATTGAACTTGGTGCGGGTTTCGATCCGGAATTATCAGGTCTAGAAAATGTTCATCTGTCCTGCACTCTACTAGGGCTTTCCAGGGCAGAAATCAATTTGATAGTAGCGCCAATTCGTGAATTTTCTGAACTTGGTGAGTTTTTTTTCGCTCCGGTTAAAACATACAGTAGTGGCATGTATATGCGCCTTGCATTTTCGTGTGCTACGGCCATTTCAGCCGATGTGGTATTGATTGACGAGGTTTTAGCCGTCGGAGATGTCAATTTTCAAAGAAAATGCGCACAGAGAATGTCGGAAATTAAAAAATCGGGCGCTACAATTGTTTTAGTGTCGCACGACATTGGGTTATGCGTCGATTTAACCGATCGCATGATTGTTTTAGACTCTGGCAAAATGATTTGTGATGCCCCTTCGCAGATCGGTTTGTCCCATTACAATGACCTGATGCATTGGAGAAGAGTCCGTTCTGCAGCAGGAGATAGTGCAGCAGAAGACACTCTTTCTGAGGTCGCGCCGCGCGCCCAGGTTCGTGGCTCGCAGTTTATTTATTCTGAAGTCTCTAATAGTCAAGGTTTTACTATAATTATCACTATTGAACTTTTTCAGGATTTTCCTGATCCAGTGACTGTGGGTTTTTCATTAAATACCGAAGACGGCGTAAGAATTTTTGGCCAGAATACAAAAAATTTAAAAGGGAAAACCAGAGATTGGGAATTTTTAAAACGCAAAGGAAGCTACGAGGTGCATTTTTCTATAAATAATATTGGCTTGGCAACGGGCAGATACCGGTTGGTTGCAGCAATTCACGATGTGACACTTACGGAGACGCTTTCTATTCGAGAAATTGAGGGAAATTATTTGGATCTGAAAAATTCAGTTGATCCAATAAACAAAGATAAAGATATTTTCACTGTTGATCCGTTTCTTGAAACCATAAAAATCGTAACTACAAGACAATAAAAATCAGATTTGATCTTTCAAATCAAGCAAACAGCCGTTTGATTCCTTCAATCCAATGAATGGCGTGAGTTTTTCCAAATTTTGCTTCGAGTGGATCATTCGAGAGAAGAACATGTTCTGCGTCAGGATCAACCGCCAAACCCAGAGTTTCCAAGGTTTTTGCATCCTGCGAGGTAACATGTGATTTGGATTTGATTTCAATTAACACGCGCTTTTTGCCTGGTCTGTCGACAATCAAGTCAATTTCAGCATCGTCTTTTGTTCGAAGATAGGAGAAACTCCAATCAAGCCGCCGGTACGATGCATTTTTGATAATATCTAAAATAACCCAATGTTCGAACGCATCCCCCCAAGCTGATGTCTGCGGCAATAACTCTACGGATAATGTTTTTTCCAAAGCCCGCTTAATTCCCGGATCGACTAGATAGAACTTCGGAGCTTGCCTTTGAGCTTTACGTACAGACTGATGAAATGCAGGCAAATTAAACCCAAGAAGTGTATCTTCCAGAATCTCAAAATAGTTAGCAACGGTAACGTCATCGATGCCAACGTCCAATGCGATAGCCGATTTGTTAATAATTTTTCCGTTCATCTGTGCAGCTACTGACAAGAACTTGCGAAACGGTTCCAACTTCCTGACCCATCGCTCCTGCTGAATTTCTTTTTGCAAGTAAGTCCCCACGTATGCATTCAGATATTCCCGGGCGTGTGCATTTTCAGATGCAAGATAGGCTTCAGGTAACGCACCAAATTCAAGCGTCCGTTTTAAATCGAAAGAAGCACCGATTTCGAAGGTTGAAAACGGAAAAAGTTCGTAGGTCCAAGCGCGTCCAGCGAGGAGATTAATTCCCTGCTGTTTGAGTCGACGTGCACTTGAGCCTGTGAGTACAAATTGGCGTTTGCGCTTTTGAATTTGTTGATGAACTACGTTTAAAAGTTGCGGAAATTTTTGGATTTCATCAACCACAACACGTTTATGAATGTGCTCTGGTGCATCAATCAATCTTTGAAATCGAGAGGAATCGAGCATAAGTTCATCCATCAAGTTGATATCGAGAAGATCAATGAATAGAGTATCAGTGGGTGAAAAATATTGTTCTAAAAGGGTGGTTTTACCCGTTCCTCTCGCGCCGAATAGGAAAAAACTGTTTGATTTTGAAGGCTTGCACTGTCTCTGATACATAATCAGGATTTTAACGTCATTTTCTGATTACCGTCAATGATAACTTCCATTAACTTAAAAACTACCCGGATTGCTGTAAAAAATATCAAAACTGAAACCGACGACCCTGACTGTGTGCAAAAGTGAAAACTTCACTGGAGTGAATGTTTCTTTTGTCAGTTGCTGACACGATGTCAAACACGACTTTGCGTTCAGTTTTCTGACCGGGAAATGTGCCTACTGTCGGAAAGACATTTACAAACAGTCTACCATCGTTATCTAACTGTTGCTCGATGTGAGTACGAGCAACGGAACCAGATTTGTAGTCATTTGTTTCGCCGTCGTCTTCATATAAATCAAAAGATGATTTCTCTACACCAGGGAAAATTTTAATATGTATTTCGGAATGAGTGGGCTTCGAGCCCAGTGTTTTTCGGTCCACTTTTTGATAGGGAATTATGGCTCCAGCTTTTGCAAAAGCAATCGGTTTGAATAGTCCGTCTGCCCGCAAGACCGGGATATTTCGCACCCATTGTCCGGCGGAAGTTACTTTCCTTAAAGTTTCAAACTCGTACCAAACCCCAGCCGGCAAGTAAACGTCCCGCGACATTTCGCCTAATTTTGCAGTAAGCGCAACTAAAATAGATGGCCCCACATATTTCTGATGCCCTAAATTGTACACAGTCTCGTCGGCTTGGTGCTTTAACACAAGCGGCGCAAAAAATGGCTCCCCAGATTTGGCAATATGATGCGCCCAAGAATAGTAATAGGGCACAAGTTCATAACGTCTTTTTAAATTTGCGTAATTACTTTTTACATCGCCAATTTTGTTTGGCGCGGTTTCCTGTTCTTTATTTAAGTTCAACGTGTGTGTGCGAAATGGAATATCAAACCAAGAAGACATGGCAAACCACTGAGTGAAAGATTCTTGCAGTTCGTCAAAAGATAATTTATTTCCATCGGCACGATTTCGGTGAAATCCACCTACGTCAGAACTTAAATAATCCACACCCGCAAAACTTAAATGCATACCTGCATTATGATGGGTGGCAAGAGATTCTAGATTACCACCAATATCCCCACTCCACATCCCCCCCCCAAATCTTTGAATGCCCATGGTGCCAGACCGCATCATCATAAATGGGCGTTTACCTTTGGTTTCAGGATCAGAGAGATAACCTTCGAACACACTTTTTGCCCATGCGAAATTAAATTCGTTGTGAAAATCGGCGTGCTTTTTTTCTCCACCCAAGACTCCGTAACATGCGCTCGAGTCAAACATTTCAGGCTCTCCCAGATCGAGCCAGTGCCCGTAAATCCCTGCTAAAATCAACGGTTTTCGTTTAGTTTTGTGCCAGTAAAGGCCGCCAGTGCTCCAGTCAATCATGCCGCCTCGGCCCCACCATTCGGAGTCATTTCCATGCACGTCACCGGTCAGAAAACTTGCATGAGTCGGCTCGCCACAATGATGGGCCATAAAGCCACGGGATTCTAAATTTTTATGTTCCGATAAACTGCGAGATACATAGGATTCTTCAATGGGAATAAGGGCGATTTCGTCTTCGGTGCGGTATTGGCGCATTTTTTCGGTAGGGTTCGGAAAGTTATTGGTATCAAAACTTAAACTTCCCATGCGCGAAAATTCAGAATGTTCGGTGACACCACCAAACCACTGCAAATCAAGAAAAAACCCATCGATAGGAAATCCATCGCGACGCATGCTTGCAAGTTTTGCGTCGACTTCGCCCCAGTTTCGGTAGCCATATTCTGAAAGCCACAACCCAAATATCTTTTTTGGTGGTACCGGTGCGTGACCGGTTAAATCCATATGCGCACGGCGCAGTTTCATTAAGCTATCAGAAAAGTTTATGATCGCTCGTGCGGATTTGCCGCGACTTTCCACCGTAAAAACCTGACTTTGAAAATCCCACACGGTTCTGCCAAATGTGTCGAGAAGAATTGACGTTTGAATATTTGTCGATGTGAGATAATAGGTCACAGGAAATTGTGTCTCGCCTACTGCTCCCCCAGCCCAGCTACGCATTGTGTTGCCCGCCGTGCTTACACTTTCAATTTTTTTGCCAAGCCAATCACCTTCGGTGGATGCAAAATTACGAAAAAATTCGCCACCGCCATAAATGGCTTTTACCTCAGGTACCTGAAATTTAAAGCCGTAGGTGTTTTCGGAAATTTTTGGGCACACTCGAGTAACGCGTTCAGCTCCCGCTAAAATTTCAAAGCATTGACTGTCGCTTTCGACTTTAACGGAAAATATTCCATCGGACGTTAACGGCTGTTGCGAAATTTTTTCAATTATTTGGGATACTTTTTTATGAGAAAAGGATTGTCCTTGTTCTGTATAAATAAAACTAAAGCTTGAATCACTTAAAAATTCATAGGAAAGTTTTGGTTTGCCAAAAGTTATTCCTGTTATAAAAACAAAAAATAATACCACTTTGTCGTCCCCCTGCTCAAAAACCTAAACCGATCGCTGATGCTTTTGTGATGTGACATCAAGCCCAACTGCCAAAACCAAAACCACGCCTTTAACAATGTACTGCCAATAGGCATCTAAGTTTGCCAACGACATTCCATTGTTTAAAACCTCCATTAAAAGTGCTCCAAATAAGGCTCCAGAAACACTTCCAACACCACCACTTAGACTTGTTCCCCCAATTACGCAGGCTGCGATGGCATCAAGCTCAAGCAGCTGGCCCGCATCAGGTGAGGCACTGCCAACTCGCGAAGTTAAAATGGCAGCAGCCAATGCCGAGAGTGCGCCGCCCATCACAAAAACAAGGCAAGAAATTTTCTTAATATTGATCCCCGACAAATAAGAAGCATCGGGATTACTCCCAATGGCAAATATTCTGCGTCCAAAAACTGTTTTTTTGGAAACCAAATCAAACAGTATAAAAAGCCCGAAAAGAATAAGAATCGGAACCGACACTCCTTCGCCAAAATCTAGTAACTTTCCCGCGCCCAAAAGAAACACAAGCAGGGCTATCTGCTTAGCAATAAATATATTAGAGGTCTCAGCAGAGCTCTGGGATTTTTTCTGAGCTGCAAATGTTTTAAATTTCAACCCTAACTGCACAAGCCAATAAATCGCAAAAATGCTTAAGCAAACCCAACCCGGGACAAAAGAGGAACTAAGTCGTCCGAGCCAATTATCACCCAACGGAATAGTCGAGCCTTTGGTTAAGCCAAGAGCCGCACCGCGATAAAAAAGCATACCGCCAAGAGAAACTATAAACGCTGGAATTTTTATTTGGCTTATCAAAAAACCATTTAAAAAGGCTATAACCAAGGCACTAATTAGCATCACAAGTAAACTCAAACTCGGAGCAACTTGCCGTTCTAAAAGCATTGCCATTACGACACCTAAAAAGCACACCACGCTTCCAACCGAAAGATCAATAAAACCAGCAACAATAATAAACATCATTCCAATCGAAAGAATTCCTGTCACCACCATTTGACGGAGTAAATTTGAAATGTTTCGCGGCTCAAAAAAAGCCCCATTAGTCATGGCGTGGAATATTGCGCAGAGGAGAAACAAAGCTAAAAACATAGCTCCGATACGGAAATATTTTTTATTTTTTATAACTTCTCTAAAAATTTGCGACATGAGACGCCTCGGTTCTAAAATCCACAGCAGCCTGCATAATTTTTTCTTGCAGAGTCTGCGCGGTATAATCTGCCGCAATAAATTCTCCAGACAGTTGCCCTGCACAAAGCACAAGAATTCGGTCGCTCATACCAATTATTTCGCTTAGGTCCGAGGAGACAAGCAAGACTCCAACACCTTTTCGGGCCAATTCACGAATAAGTTCATAGATTTCATAGCGCGCTCCGACGTCGATACCACGTGTCGGCTCATCTAATAAAATAACTTTGGGCTCGGTCATCATGCATTTTGCAATAGCAACTTTTTGTTGGTTACCTCCGCTAAGATTTTTGACCTGAGTTAACACGCTCGGTGTTTTAATATTTAATTCCGAGCGATATTGCATGGCCATTTGACTTTCCAAGCCAGAATTCAAAAAACCAAGCTCCGAAACTTTTTCTAGTGATGACATCGTAATATTCTTAGTGACCGTTTTTTCCAAATGAAGACCTAATTTTTTGCGGTCTTCACTTACTAGTGCAAAGCCATTGTCGATGGCCTGCTGTGGATTGCTCACTGAAATTTTTTTGCCGTCTAACAAAATGTTACCTGAAACGTGATTTTCAAATGCACCAAATAACGACAACAGTATTTCTGTTCGTCCGGATCCCATCAATCCTGCGACGCCAAGAATTTCTCCTGCCTTTAATTCAAAAGAAATATTTTCAAGTAAATTTTTCCCAGAAATATTTAAATTTAAATCTTTTACGTCTAAAACTATTTTAGGAATAGCCTGAACTGGAATTTTTTTGGGAAAAAGCTTTACGACCTCGCGTCCAACCATGTCTTTTATCAACTGTTCGCGACTCAATGTTTTGATATCATTGTACGTTGAAATGGTTCTACCATCTCGAAGGATGGTCACACGATCAGCTAGACAATCGATTTCATCAAGTTTGTGGGTAATCATAATAATTCCAAAACCGCGATTTTTTAGCATGCGTAGTGTTTTGAAAAAAACGACAACTTCATGTTCAGATAACGCGGAAGTTGGTTCGTCAAGGATAAGAATCCGGGCATTTAGGCTGATCGCTTTAGCGATTTCTACAAGCTGCTTTTGCGCAATACTTAAATCAGAGACTATAGCTTTAGGATCGATATCAAACTTTAGACTATCCAGAAGTTTTCGGGTCCGAGAATACGTATCAGGCCAGTCTATAAATCCATATCGGGATGTTTCGCGACCCATGAAAATATTTTCTGTCACATCAAGATGAATAAAAGACGACAATTCCTGATGTACAATGGCTATCCCCGCAGCCTGAGCTTCGGCTACATTTGCAAGTTTTTGTGACTTAAGTTTTCCGTCGACATTAACAAAAAATTCTCCGCCGTAATTTCCAAACGGGTAGACTCCGCTGAATATTTTCATCAACGTTGATTTGCCAGCCCCGTTTTCTCCACATAGGGCAAGAATTTCACCGGAACTTAAATCAAAACTCACCCCACTAAGTGCGCGCACTCCAGAGAAATCTTTTGTGATTTCATTTGCTCGTAGTAATTCCATGGCTGCTAAAGTTCAGCCTTTTTGAGAGTTTTTATAGACGTCATTGCGCGCGTGAAACCCGTCTTTAATAACGGTTTCGTTAAGATTTTTTAGGTCCACCTGGACTGGAGTTAGTAATAGTGCTGGAACTTGACGCTTGCCATTTGCCACAGTCTGGGTTGTGTTGAAAATCTCATTGCGGGCCATTTTTAAGGCGATTTTTGCGGCTTGCGAAGCGAGAACATTTATCGGTTTGTAGACGGTCATAACTTGCGAGCCATCAATAATTCGCTGGCAACCTGCTAGATCTGCGTCCTGGCCTGAGACAAAAACTTTGCCTTCAAGTTTTTGTTGTTTAAGTGCGGCGATGACTCCGCCTGCGGTTCCGTCATTTGAAGCCACCACCGCGTGAATCTCGACCCCGTCTTTTTTGGCTTTGGTTAAAGCGTTTTCCACATGGCGCAAGGCTTCGCTGGCCTGCCAATCTTTTGCCCACTGATCGGCGTAAATTTTTATATCGCCACGGTTGATGGCTGGTTGCAACACATCCATTTGGCCTTTACGAAACATCTGCGCATTGTTGTCGGTTGGAGCTCCACCGATTAAAATGTAATTTCCTTTGGGAGCACGATTCAAAAGGTAACGTGCCTGCAGTCGGCCGACTTCTTCATTATCAAAAGATATGTACATATCCACATCGGAATTTTTAATTAACCGGTCATAAGACAAAACTTTAATTTTTTGCTTATGTGCTGCTTCAACGATTCTGGCTGCGGAAACACCATCAGCTGGCACAACAACAAGCAGATCGATATTTTGCGTCAGAAGATTTTCAGCTTGGCTTACCTGACGCGCTGCGTTACCGTTTGCTGCCTGAATTAAAACTTCGGCGCCTTCTTTTTCGATGGCTTTGCTAAATAATTCCTTGTCTTTTTGCCAGCGTTCTTCTTTCAATGTATCCATGGCAAAACCAATGCGCAATTTTTTGCCGGACGCGGGCGTACTAGCAGCAAATGCCAAATCAGTCAGAAGTAAAGGTAATATAAAGAAAATTCTGAAGTTATAAAAATTCATACGGCCCTCTCGCAATATTAATATGTCATTAATATTATAAGAACGGTTCTAACTTTTTTCGTCAATCAATTGTTTTGCTTGTGCCTCAAGATTCATCAATTCAGTTTCTAATTGGAGAATATTTTCATCGAATGTTTCTGCTTGGCAAAAAAATGCAGGGCCATATATAAGATAAATTTTGCTGAAAGGTTTTGGTATTTTTGTTTTGTCCCAGGTTTTTTTGAGTATCCAGGTATTTTTTGTAAATCCAATTAAAGGAATGATGGGAACTTTGGTTGCGATGGCGATTTGAACACAGCCGGGTTTTGTTTTGTGCCTTGGTCCACGCGGCCCATCTACCGTAAAAGCTACTGATTCCCCTGCTAAAATCAGATCCGTAAGCTCGCGACGCGCTGCAAGGCCTCCGCGCGAAGAGCTTCCGCGTACACAAGGAAGTCCGAGTTTGGTCGATGCCAAATTCACAATTTCACCGTCGCGAGACAAGCTTACAATCGGATGATATTTTTGCCAAGCGTGTGCGACTAGTGATGCAAAAGCGTGTTCATGCCACAAGGTTAAAATCACCGGAGATTTTGCCTTGCATTTTTTTACGACGTCATCATTGATTCGAACAACCCGCGAAGTTAAATGTACTAAGCGCACATAAAGATAGAGAAAATAAGAAAGAGCCCGAAAAGTCGGTGATAATTTAGTTCCTTCTGGCATACTTATTCTCCGTCGACAATTAACCAAGGCACTGTCAAAGGATAAAATGAATCGCACAAAAACAAAAATCATTTTAACAGCCACATCCGCTCTAGTTTTGGGGTTTTGTCTTTTTGCGGTCAGTTTTTTTGGCGAAAAAACGGATCTTTATGTAAAAGGTCATTTAACTTTTACTCCAGAAATGGCAGCACGCGCTGCCGGAAAATCGGTGATTTTTATCACACTATTTGATCAAAATGCTGCTTCTCCAATGCCTTATGCCGCTTTTAAAACCCATACAAGCGGAGTGACTGTTGAAACAAAAATTCCTTTTATTTTAACTAAAAACAATGTGCAACTGATGCCTGCTGCGATGAATTCCAAAACTCTTCCAACGCAATTTCGGGTCAAAGCTCGTCTCGATGCCGATGGTTTAGCGGGGCCTGATTCTCCAGGTGATTTGACCGGTGAAAAGCTGCAGGTACCATTTGGAACTCAGAATCTAGAACTTGTAATTGATAAAGCTATTACGGAATAATTTGTGAAAATTTTTTCGGCTTTAGATTTTCTTGAAGTGGTAGATATATTAAAACGCGGTGAAATCGTAGCCATTCCCACCGAAACTGTTTACGGATTGGCAGGTGCGGGGACCAATGTCGATGCGATTTTGAAGATTTTTAAATCAAAAGAACGACCTTATTTTGATCCACTGATTTTGCATGTTCCAAAATCATGGCTTTCCATTGGCGAATTGACGCGGCGGGGGGTTATTGAGGGAGAAAGTATTTCAGCTTCGGATTGGTCGAGTGTAGATCTTTTGCTGCATAATGCCATGCCAGGACCGCTCACGGTTTTATTGCCTAAAGGACGCAAAATTCCAAGTCTGGTTACTTCCGGCAGCGAACTTGTTGCAGTGCGGTCTCCCGATCACGATGTTACTCAGCGGGTTTTAGAGTCGCTTCAACTTCCACTTGCTGCGCCTAGTGCTAATTTGTTTGGTAAAATTAGTCCGACCTCCACGGCGCACGTGGAGCAAAGCTTAAAAGGAAAAATTTCGTTTATTCTCCAAGGCGGCTTGTGCGCAAAGGGTATCGAATCGACCATTGTGAGCGTATCTGGTAAAAATTTAATCGTGCACCGCAAAGGGTCTTTTTCGTTTGCAAATGTTTCAAACTATTTCAACTCCATTACCTATCAATCAACCTTCAAAACCACAACGCCTGGAAATCTCGAATCCCACTACGCACCAGACAAGAAAATTCAAAAATTCTCTTCTCAGAAAATTACCGATCAGGATTTTATTATTATCCCACACCGCACTGAAAAAGATTTTTCCATGTTCGCCACCGCCAATATTTATCACCTAAGTCTGACTAATGATGAGAATGAGGCTGCAAGCAATCTTTTCAGAGTCTTACACTTATTGAATCAGAATGAATCATGCAATAGAATTTTCTATGTCGACGACACCCCTAAGGGCTTTACTTGGGAGGCGATTATCGATCGACTAAGCAGGGCATCACATACAAAAATGTAAAGCCTTTTAACCCTACAACCCCACTTTCAATCCAACTTTCAATTGCAAAGTAGTTTTGTTTTCCAATTTTTACAAACATTTAAGTCGGATATTTTTTCGCAAGTTTCTTTTTTAAAGCAGCCGCTTTTTTTGTCATATTTACAGATATTGCGAATGCGGCAGTGGTCAAATGAATCAAAGTCTACACAATCTTCCGTACAAGTTACTCCAGCAACCCCATAAGTAAAGTCAAACTCTCGACAAACTCCGGACGGAGATTTTTTCACACATTCTTCTTCTTTTATAGGATGATGGCCGGCCTCTTTTGCAACCACAACCCTCTTACCCTGATACTTATCCCCAAAACTCATTACCGGTAAAATAAATAACAAAACCAAAACTAAAAATTTCAAAACATTACTCCAATTTTTTCTTTACTCTTCTTCTTCATTTTACGACACGTACCGCTAGGTTAAATTGGGGAGAACAAGGCGCGACGTGAGGAAAAAAGCGGAGTTTACTTACTAGTAAATGAGCACTTTTTCCTTGCTAGCAACGCGGTTATCGTCAATTTAACATGGCGGAGGAGGAATGGCGAAGGTGAAGGTGCTTCCGGAGCGAGGCACCGACTCAACCCAAATCTTTCCCCCATGCTTTTCAACGATCCACTGAGAAATATAAAGTCCCAATCCCACACCGCGGCGGTCTCTATTTCCTAGCTGTGAAAAGCGCTCAAAAACTTTTGGTTGCTGTTCAACAGAAATGCCTGGTCCCGTATCAGAAACGGACACGTAAAATCCATCATCTTTTAAGTAACTTGAAACAGTAATTTTGCCCTGGTCCGGTGTAAATTTGATTGCATTGCTTAATAGATTATTTAACACCTGGGCTAACCGGTCGTAGTCCGCTTCGACTTCCAAAAGCTTATTATCAAAATTGGTTTTAATTTCAATTTGTTTTGCAAAGGCCAGCATTTTAATGCCTGAAATAACGTCTTCAATAAAATGTCGAAGCTCAAAACGCGTTCTATGAATCTCAATTTTCCCACTAACCATATGCTCAACATCAAGTAGATCGCGAATCAACCGAGTCATCGTCGAACAGTTGCGATTGATCATCGCCACCCACTCAGCCTCGTTTTCGGTTAGTCTATTTTCTTCACAGGCAATAGCTAATTCTTGACCGCACATGGAAATCACACTTAGAGGACTGCGTAAATCGTGACTCAAAACAGCAAGAAATTCATCGCGAGTTGTTAGCGCTTGCTTTAATGCTATATGCGCAGCTCTTTCTTCGGTTAAAAGTACAGCCGCATACTGATAATCCAAATCGGTTTTACGGCGTTCTTCATTGAGATGCAGATCGGTTTGAACACGTTCTTTTGCAGAAAATTTTTTCGCCTCAGCGGCCAATCTTTCCCGTTCAACTAAAAGAGCTTTGTCAGCCTTAATTCTTTCCTCTCCCAATCTTAAATCAGCTACTTTACGCTCAGCCTCAATTTTTTGATGGAGCGCGCGCATGGTAACTGTAGCTTTATCAGCATCGATTCTTTCTAGAGTTAAGGCCTCATCTGAAGCGGTTCGGACTTTCTCTAATTCCAGGTCGTGAATTTCAGCCAAGTCTTTAATCTCACATACTACGCGATCTGCTTTTTCCCGTTCGGTTTTAAGACTTAAATTTGTTTTGAGGCGTTCTTTACGTAAAGCTTCAGAATCTTGGTTCTTCATAGAATTATTCGCTTTCATCAATAATTGACTTGGGAACCTCTACTTAGTACTTTATCGGCCTAAAAGATGAAACATATTCTTTTTATAAGCTTCTACCCCAGGCTGATCAAAGGGATTTACATCAAAAAGCAAGGCACTTAAGGCACTCGCCGACTGAAAAAAGGCCAAAAGAGCTCCCAAGCACCGCGCATCAAGTTTTTCAACTTCCAGCCTAAGGACAGGTGCCAAACCTTGCGCGTGAGCCCTGGCAGTCGCCAAACTGGCCATCTCATTGACACGGTCAAAATACATATCATTCAAAAAATCAAGCCCATCTTCAGAACCAGGACTTCGAGGGATTTTAAGTCTTTTTTCGGACTGCGCGCTTTTTGCTACCACAGGTTCTATAAATTCTAAGAAAGTTTCAAAAAACTGCCGAGAACCTTCCTGCATATACTGACCTAAGGAATGCAAATCCGTGGTTAAATTTAGGCCAGCAGGAAAAATTCCGAGATTTTTTTTGCCTTCTGTTTCACCAAAAAGTTGCTTCCACCATTCTACAAGATAAAATAACTTTGGCTCGCGGGTGGCCAAAACTTCTATCCGGTAATTCTGATCAAAAAGTTTTCGGCGCAAAGCTGCGTATCGTATTAGCGTTTCGCTAGTCGAAGAGTTTTCGGAATTTATACTAGTGAAAACCGCATCAGCCCCAGCAAGTAATTCAGCGACATCGTATCCTGCAAGTTTTAAAGGAACCAAACCAACAGCAGTTAAAACAGAAAATCTTCCGCCAACATTTTCGGGTATTTCAAAACTCTGATAATTTTCTTTTTGACACAATTTTCGCAAAGAGCCATTTACAGGATCTGTGGTCACAATAATACGTTTTTTGGCTTCTGAGAGACCAAAGCGTTTTTCCAAGTAGTCTTTTAAGACTCTAAAAGCTATCGCCGGCTCCAAAGTAGTGCCCGATTTACTCACAACATTTATTATAGGCTTTTTTGTTTCTAATACTTCGAGCAATTCAATCAGGTAACTCTCAGAGACCTGGTGGCCCGCATAAAAAATTGGCTTAAATTGATTTGGTTTTAAATTTTCAAACGACGAAGATAAACATTCCGAAACCGCTCTGGTCCCAAGATAGGATCCGCCGATTCCAATAACCACAATCGAATCATAAAAAACCGGCACCTGGAATTTACTTAGAGTATCAAGGAGCGAAAAGCCAGAGTGTTTTGGAAAATCAACCCAACCAGTCATTTCATGACCAGTGCAGGTTTTATTTAGAAGCGTTTTTAAGGTGTTTCTTGAAACATTGAGTTCTTCAGGATCAAGAAAGTTGTCAAAGCGAAAAAATTCTTCATTTAATTTAATTTTGGGCATACAAATTTTTTAAAACCACCGAATCGGAAATTTGATAAGAACTCACTTTTCCTAAAACGCTCTGTGAAACTAAAGCATCGATCACAACGCAAGTTCCTAAGCTATAATCTGCATTATAGATAAGAGATGTTTTATAGAGCAAGGAAATAACTTTGGTTTCGGTTATTGGAATCGTTAATTTAACTCGTGCGAATTCCTTTTCAAAAAACTTGTAAATTTTCTGACGTAACAAAGTCACATCCGCATCTAAAAATGCTGAAATTGAAATGGAGTTTTTATAGGCGGCGCGCAGTATTTTTGGCAAAGTCGGATCATCAGTGACGGCATCGATTTTATTAAAAATAAATAATTTAGGAATGCCGTCGGCATGAATTTCTGATAGCACCTGCAAAGTCGTGGCCAACTGTTCGCGGTATTGCCCATGAGAAATATCGACTACGATACACAATAAGTCCGCTTCTAAAACGCCGTCGAGAGTAGACTTGAAAGACTCGACTAAACTGTGCGGCAAGTTTTTAATAAAGCCCACCGTATCAGACAGTAAAATTCTAGGTCTCGTTTTTGGGTCAATTGTTCGAACCGTCGAATCTAAGGTCGCAAATAAGGCATCTTCGGCTTGAAATTCCGAATGGGTTAGCTTGTTCATCAAAGTAGTTTTGCCACTATTTGTATAGCCTACAAGAGCCACACTTAGCTCGCCGCGGCGAGATTTTCTTTGGGTTGAACGGTCGCGTGTAATACCTGCGAGCTGGCCTTTAAGTCGTGCTATCCTTTCTCGAACTTTTCGACGATCAACTTCGATTTGTTTTTCACCGAGTCCACGCTGTGTGGATCCGCCACCCCGCTGTCTTTGCAAATGCGACCAAGCGTGGGAAAGTTTAGGCATTAAGTATTCTAAACGAGCAACTTCAACCTGGGTTTTGGCAACTGATGTGCGTGCGTGCTTACTGAAAATTTCTAAAATGACATCTTTGCGGTCGATAGCTTGAATCTTCGTCACTTCTTGAATATTTCTAACATGAGGTGGAGCAA
Organism: bacterium; assembly: GCA_043757325.1. Lineage (GTDB taxonomy): Bacteria > Bdellovibrionota_B > Oligoflexia > Oligoflexales > RGVZ01 > JAYVPO01. Next base: position 32,491 of record JAYVPO010000152.1, on the reverse strand, counting down.
GTTCGTGATCAAAAACAATTAAATTAGCTTTAAGTTCTTCGCACCGAAGTTTAATTTCGTCGATTTTTCCAATACCGATAAGACAAACCGGTGTGAGCTTCTGGCGCTTTTGTAAGATTCGGTCGATGACTTTAACGCCTAGAGTTTTGAGTAATGCTTGGAGTTCGTCGAGATTGTATTCGACTTCTTTTTGAGAGGATTCGGGGAGGATAACGCCGATAATTATAGCGGTTAAGTTCGGATTTGCAAAAACTTCAGACGTGTGCTGGGGGGTAGACTGTGGATTTTTAATTTTAAAAAGCCTCCGTTGTTATATGCCTCATTACGGTTGATTTTCATTATAACTTAAGTCTATCAAAAAACGTCAATAAAATCCTAATAGTCAGCTCATCAGTGTTATAAATGAACATGCAAAACTTGAACCGCAGCCGGGGTTATGCCGCTGATCCGCGAGGCTTGGCCAAGATTTTCGGGACGATTTTTCGTCAATTTTTCGACGATTTCACGGCTTAATCCCGGCATATCATCATAAATAAATCCCGCTGGGATTCTGATGCGGTCCATTTCCTGTGTTGTCATCATCGAACGCTTTTCACGTGCGATGTAACCTTCGTATTTAATCTCAATCGCTACTCGGCGTAGGATTTTTGGCGCATGACCGGAAAACCCGGGGATGAACTTGCCACTTTCGTCGACTGAAAAATCTGGACGACGAAAAAGCGTTTCAAGTTTGGTTCCCGAGTTATCACTTCCTTCGTGAAATTCCAGTGGAACTCCAGCCTGGGTGTAACTAGTATTTTTAATTTGTTCACGCAAAGTTTCAATTTCCTTTTTGCGTATAGAATATTCCGCATAAAGTTTGTCAGAAACCAGTCCCAAGTTATGACCAATTTCGGTAAGGCGCAAATCCGCATTATCTTCACGTAAATAAAGTCTATGTTCGGCCCGAGATGTAAACATTCGATAAGGTTCCGAGGTTCCTTTTGTAATCAGATCATCGATCATTACGCCGATATAACTTTGGTCTCGGGTTAAATATAACGCCGGCCTTCCAAGAACTTTTAATGCCGCGTTGGCACCCGCAACCAGTCCTTGGGCGGCAGCTTCTTCGTAGCCAGTTGTGCCATTTATCTGTCCCGCTAAAAATAATCCCGAGCATTTTTTAACTTCCAAAGTTGCAGAAAGCTCCGTTGGATCGACAAAATCATATTCGATGGCATAGCCAGAACGTATGATATGAACTTTTTCTAAACCTCTGATGGTTTGCAGAAATTTTAACTGAACTGTTAACGGTAAACTTGTGGACAGACCATTGGGATAGACTTCAGTGGTATCGTAACCTTGGGGCTCTAGAAAAATTTGATGGCTTAGACGGTCTGGGAATTTGACAACTTTATCTTCGATAGATGGACAATACCGTGGACCGATTCCTTTAATTTCTCCACTGTACATGGCTGAAAGTTTTAAGTTTTCTGCGATAACGTCATGGGTTTTTTGCGAAGTGTGGGTAATAAAACAAGGAATAAGTTTTTGCGTGATGGCATCATTAGAAAAACTAAATGGAATGATTGGATCGTCTGAATGCTGGACATCTAACGACTTCCAATCGATAGTGCGGCCATCAAGACGAGGAGTTGTGCCGGTTTTTAGGCGTCCGACACGTAGGCCTAATGTTTTAATAAATTCCGCTAAAGTTATCGACGCCGCATCACCGGCACGACCGCCTGAAATTTTTTGCGCGCCAATATGCATGAGGCCATTCAAAAACGTACCACTTGTAATTACTACAGCGGAAGCGTTCATCGTTCCAAAAAGTTTTGTTTCGACGCCCGATATTTTGTTATTTTGCATCAGAAGTTTTTCCACGCTGTCTTGGATAACAAACAAATTCGGCGTATTTTCCAATTGGTGTTTCATGCGTCTGCGGTAAAGATCCATATCAGCCTGAGCTCGAGACGACCAAATTGCCGGACCTTTCTTGCGATTTAAAACCCGAAATTGTATGCCTGTGGCATCAATATTGCGGCCCATTTCACCGCCTAAGGCATCGATTTCTTTTACTAAATGTCCTTTTGCAGTGCCACCCACCGCAGGGTTACAACTCATGGCCGCAATGCGTTCGACGCTTTGGGTAATGAGCAGAGTCTTGGCGCCAATCCGTGCAGAAGCCAGGCTTGCTTCCGAGCCTGCGTGTCCACCTCCTACAATAATGACATCGAATTGGTCCATAATACGAAGCAATATAACTGAGAAGGTCTCTAAACTCAATCACTCGTTGGCGGATTGTGGATTGACAAGATTAATTTAGTAACAGGATACTAAAAGAAACATTTCCATCCTGGGGAGGACGGTCCATGAAGTTGCTATTCTTTTGTTATTTTCTAATTTTTTTAGTCCAAACAGTTCAAGCTGAAGCACCACATTCTTTTGGTTATCGAGGTAAAAAAGCGGTTTTTATAGACATTAGTGATGTTTATATAAAATATAGCTTTGACGTGTTAAAAAAACAGGTTTTCGCCCGCTCGACGGTGAAATTTAAGAGTCTCGAATCGGGCTATCCCATTTTAGACTTGGTTCCAGACGCCTCGTTAGTGCGTCTTGATGGAAATGAAATTGAACCTTTGTCGTCAATAGCCGATCCCGATTCGGTGACAACTATGCGAGTTGTGGAAGCTGAAGTCGAAGCAAATAGTCCACATGAGCTGTACGTAGAATATGTCATGACAGCAAATACCTCATTTGAGAGCGACCATGTGCGCTCTGTTTTTTCGATGTCTGATTTGACAGATCGTAAGTATTTTGAAAATTACGGGCCAGCAAATCTCGAGTTTGATCAAGTTCACTATGTTTTTGATGTGGAAGTCGTTGGAACGACCGTTGAACATTTAATCATGCATAATGGTAAGTTAACACAGAAGTCTGCTAACTCTTGGACACTTGATTTTCCTGCACATTACACATGTTCTTCAATTTATTTTCATTTGTTTGAAAAGGGTGCGTTTGAAGTTGTGAAAGATCAGGTAAGCGTTGGGAAAAAGAATGTTGACTTAACATTTTACTCTAGAACTAAGGCCGCAGCGGCGGAAGGTTTAAGAAATGCGAAATTACATTTAAATGAGTTTGATACTTTGTTTGGAGAATATTGTTACGACAATTTTGTAGGTTATATAACCGGCGCACGAACGGGCGGTATGGAATATGCGGGTGCAACCAGGTCATCACCTGAAGCATTGCGGCATGAGATTAATCATTCCTGGTTTGCGCGCTGCGTTAAACCTTCTGGCGGAAATTCCGGGTGGATGGACGAAGCTATTGCTATGTGGTCAGATTATGATTTCGTTACCGCAAACGATGTTCCAAATCGCCCTGAAGTCAATTTAGCAAATTTTTCGCAATATCAAAGACTAACGCCAATAGAGTCTTATGAAGAGGGTCGGTTTTTTATTTCGGAATTAGATTTTCTTTTGCGAAGTGCGGGCGGTATGAAAAAAATGTTAGCGGATTATTTTAAGGTTAAGAAATTCCAGAATACCACGACGCCATTTTTTCAAAATTTTTTAGAGCAAGCCTCTGGCAAATCTCTAAATGTTTATTTTAAAAAGTACGTATATGGTAAGAGCCGAGACGAATTAAAAAGCGCAAATAAAATCATCAGAAATAGGCAAACTGGTGTTATTTATCACCGAGAACTTAGTGCTGAAGAAATGAAAAGCTTGCGGTAAGGACGAAAAGGGGGAAACGAAAAGGGGACACCCACCTTTTCGTCTCATTTCACCCCGACTAAATTTCCGGATGCCGAAAAGCCTTTAATTCTAACCGAGCTTTCCACACCCCGTTGGAATAAGCTTCTATCGCCCACGCCTTCAACTTTTAAATAGTTGCGCGCGTGGCCAATATTCTGCTTTTCCGAATCCTCCCATAGCACCTGTAACTCTTGTCCAATAAATTGCCCAGAATAGTTTCTACTCAACTTCGTCGATAAATCGCGCAGAATTTTTGCCCGCTTGTTGACCAATCCTTGATCCAAGTGGCCGGGCATGCGAGCAGCCGCAGTGTTAGGCCTTTTGGAATAAGGAAAAACATGCAAACTATGCAGCCCACACTCTTCTATAAATTCCAACGTCTCGTTAAATTCTTCTTCGGTCTCCCCAGGAAAACCAGGAATAATGTCAGCTCCAAAATTCATTAATGGAAACAATCCTCGCAGCTGCCGAATATTTTGCAGATACTCTTTCTTATCATACTGTCTACGCATTTTTTTCAAAATGCTATCGCTTCCTGACTGCAGTGGCAAATGCATATGCTCGCAAAATCTTGCGCGGTACTTGCTAAGAACTTGTAAAAGTTTTTCTTTCACCTCGGAAGGCTCTAAGGACGAAATCCTCACCCTTGGAATTTCCGTAGTAGCAAAAATCTCTTCTAATAAATCGGCAAATGATCCGCTTCCTGGAAGATCTTCGCCATAGTCACCTAAATGAATTCCTGTCAAAACAATTTCAGGAACTTCAGCCGCATTGAGCCTTTTTACTTCAGCAATTATTTTCTCAGCATCGACACTTCGGCTTGCGCCTCGAGCATAAGGAATCAAACAATAAGTGCAAAAACCATTACACCCGTCCTGAATTTTTAAGTAAGCTCGAGTTCTAGTAGAATAAGCCTGGTCAAATAACGTGGCCGAAGTTTTAAAATGCCCCTGATGATTTTGATCAACAGCTTTGATATTCGCGGGAATTTTTGCAGTTGTATTATTGGCCACAATAATATCCACAAGCTGCTCTTTTATCTCGTTCGGTATAACCAAATCCACTTCGTCCATTTCGATTAATCTTTGAGAATCGGTTTGAGCGTAACATCCAGTAAACACAAGCTTTGTTCCAGGATGCTCGCGCTTTATTCTACGTGCCAGATAGCGCGCTTCTTTATCGGCATTTGCGGTCACACTGCACGAGTTAACTACCGTTATTGCGGCGTCAACATCCGACAATAAAAACCCTTGAGCCTGAAATTGATGAGCGATGGCCTGAGAGTCAAAGGTGTTAACTTTACAACCTAAAGTAATGACGCGAACGGTTTTTTGAGCAAAACTCATAATGTTAATTAAAGTACTTATTCGGTGAAGGTCGAAAATGTCAATTTTATTAGAAAGCCAGAAAAAACTTATAGCACAAATGCTTCAAACCGCGCAGTCGAAATTGATTGCAACCATCGAAAACGTGGACGGAGCTGCGAAATTTCAAGTTAAGCCCTGGGATCGGCCCGAAGGCGGCCAAGGAGTGATGGCCGTTCTACGAGGTGACGTCGTTGAAAAGTCCGGAGTCAATTATTCGGCTGTTCATGGCGATTCCTATCCCGCATTAGAGGGAGAACACAAAGGCAAACCCTTTTTTGCAACCGGTATTTCCACGATTTCTCATATGTTTAACCCGTACGCACCTATTGGCCATATGAATGTTCGTGTTTTGGAGGTCGGAGATAAACTTTGGTTTGGAGGTGGTGCGGATTTAACCCCCTGCAAAGAATTCGAGACTGACACCGCTGAATTTCATGCCGCTTTAAAGACAGCTTGCGATAAATTTGAACCAGAGGCATACGCAAAATATTCGGCTTGGTGTAAAGAATATTTTTATATCACCCATCGCAAATCAGAACGTGGTGTTGGTGGAGTTTTTTTCGATTATTTGAGCGGAGATTTCGAGAAATTATTTCGATTTATCAGCGATGTTGTAAATGCCTATACCACCGTTTTCCCAGGTATCTTGCATCGTCGCAAAAACACTGCTTTTTCAGCCGAAGAAAAGGACGCTCAACTTTATTGGCGTGGAAGATATGCTGAGTTTAATTTAGTATATGATCGTGGGACAAAATTCGGTTTGATGACGGGCGGCAATATGGATGCAATTTTTGTTTCAATGCCTCCGGTCGTAAAGTGGTAAACGGAGATGCGAAAGATTGGTAAAAATTAAATGACAGCGGACCTCGGATTTTACTTTTTATTGTTATGCTGCCTTGCAAGCACGTATGCCGCAATTGGGTCGTTTTTTGCCGGTCGTTTTGCTCATCGCGCGCTTTTTGAAAGCACGCGTTACGCTGCTACCGTGGCGAGTTTTTGTGCTTGGTGTGCCTCAATAATTCTGTGGTATTCCCTTTTCGAAAGGGATTTTTCAATTGCTTATATATTTAAAAATTCGAGCCTTGATTTGCCGCATCTTTATACTTTTACGGCCTTTTGGAGTTCGCTTGAAGGAAGCCACATGCTCTGGACTTTACTCCTAAGCACGTTTGCAACGATTGCCATTTGGACTTACACAAAAGCCAACGAGCACATCATTCCCTATGTAAATGGCGCATTGCAAGCGATTCTTGCATGGATGTCGTGGCTGGCTTTTTCTTACTCCGATGTTTTTGCGCGGCTTTTACCGATGCCAGTAAATGGGCAAGGCATGAATGCACTTTTACAAAATCCTTATATGGCCATTCATCCCCCGACATTGTTTACGGGCTACACTGCTTTATCCATACCTTTTGCCTATAGTGTTGCAGCACTTGTCTACGGCGATGTAACAGAAGGGTGGTTAAAAACAGTTCGCCGCTGGACTGTTTTTGCATGGTGCGCTTTGACGGCGGGTGTTTTTCTCGGCGGCAGATGGGCTTATGTGGAACTAGGCTGGGCTGGCTATTGGGCTTGGGATCCCGTAGAGAATTCGAGTTTTATGCCTTGGCTTTTTGCCACGGCTTTAATGCACTCACTTTTAGTCCAAGATAAATTGGGCGCCTTGAAAAGATTAAGTCTTATTTCTGCTTTTTTAGGATTTTTTCTAAGTTTTTTTGGAACTTTTATCACGCGTTCCGGAGTTATCACGTCGGTGCATTCATTTGCAGAATCACCAATTGGGCCCGCGTATTTAACTTTTTTGGCAACGTTAATGGGGGCGGCTTTAATTCTTTATATCTTTCGAGCAGATTCTATTCTGCCCGCAGAAAGCCAAAAAACTTGGGGTGTCTCGAAAGAATCGGCACTTGTTGTTACGCAGTTTTTATTGATGTCGTTTGCTGCAATTATCTTTATTGGAACATTATATCCGATCATTACTGATGCATTGACCGGTCAAAAAACGTCGGTTCAGGCGCCTTATTTTAATGCTTTTGCGCCGTGGGTGGGCTTGGGTTTTGTGTTGGCGATTTCTATTGGGAATTTAATGCGCTACAATTCGACTAAAATTACAGGTGGTGCGAAGCTGCAGGTTACTAGCCTTTTAGTAGCCATATTGCCTACGATTTTATTTTGTTATTTTGGTGACGTTTGGCAAACTCCTAAGCCCTTTTCCCTGGGAGCGCAAGTCGTCGGCAGTTACTTGTGTTTTTGGAGTATAAGTAATTTGACGGCTGATTTTTATGCCCGTTTTAAAGATGTAAAATTTTCAGTACACACTATGTGGAAATTTAATTCGGCGTTTAGTGGGGCCTATCTCGCACACGTGGGGATGATGATTGCGGTGCTTGGGTTTTTAGGCAACTACCGTGGCCAAAGCCAAGAAGTCACTTTAAAACAAGGCGAGAAAAAATCCGTTTTAGGTTACGAATTTTTATTTTCAGGGATGAATTTTCGGCAGGTGGAAAACCAAAAACTATTTGAGGCACCTTTAACTGTTTCCAAAGACACCGAAAGCTTTCAAATATTTCCCGCACGGAGTCAATACCCTACCAAGCCAGAATTATTTAATGAAATTGCAGTGGAAAGTCAGTTTTGGCGTGATATCTATGTTGTTATCGCTGAATTTGACCGCACAAAAGGCGAGACGGTAACCTTGCAAGTTCATATTAATCCTACCGTTCGTTTGGTATGGCTAAGCTGCTTTGTGATGGTCTTGGGCGGGCTTATTGCGCTGACAGATAAACATCGCGGGAACCGCAGTCGGGACGCTTTGCTTCCAACATGGGAGATGTTATGATTTTCGTTGTTGTTTTAATAGCAAATATTTTTGCGAGCGATTACAGCGATCCTAAATTTGTCGAAACGGCATCTGCGTTGCGCTGTCCAATGTGCACAGGTTTAAGTGTTCTTGACTCGGATGCGGGGTTTTCCAAGCAAATAAAAGACGAAGTGAAATTACAGGTTGGTAACGGAAAATCAAAAGAAGAAATTTTAAACTTTTTTGTCAAACGTTACGGCCCTTGGATCTTAAGAGAGCCTCCAAAGTCCGGCCTAGGACTATTGGCTTGGGGTGTCCCAAGTAGTTTGCTTGTTTTAGGACCTTTTTTCGTTTGGTTTTTTGTTTGGCGAAAAAGGCGTGAAAATGAGGAAGTACCCGTGCGACCTGCCGAGCACATTGTTGCTGAAATGAAAATCGAAATCGAAAAACTGCGTCAGAAATCCACGTGATAATATTATTTTCGATAATAAGTTTGATTTGGTTTGTGATAATTGTGCTGCCATTTTTTAGAAAAAATTTGCCGCCGCTTGATTCTGGACAAAATATTTCCGATGAAAAAATTTTGGTTTTGTTAAAAGCCAAAATTCTAAGCCAATATTTAGGCGATGAAAAATCTTTTTCTGAAAATTTTATCACCAGAGGCGAGTGGCAAAAAAGGCAGGATTACTTGGCGGCGAAATTTGTCGATTGTGTGCGGCGGTTGGAATTTTTACAAAATAAAGTTTGAATATGTTATTTGTTATGTTGTTTGTTATTTTTTTTCTTAATGGATTGCAAGCCGCAACTTTGCCTCGCATGGGTGAACGTAATTTACTTATTGTCAGAGCAGGAGTTGAGCAGCTTTTTATAAATTATGTGGCGGTGATAGAAAAAGGTGCTGCTGATGGCGCTGAAGTTTCTCTGCAATTTCCATTGTTATCCAATGTACTTGATTTTAGCACCCAAGAAGGTCTTGAGAAAAAAGATTTAACGGTCAATGCTAAGCATTTTTTAGAAGCGCGGGTAAAACTCAACGAGCCACAAAAGGTTGTTTCTTTTGTTTACGTTCTACCGGCTCCTAACGGCTTGGGTCAAATCGAATTTCAGTCCCCCTACGCTATGAAAGAATTGCGGGTTCTCATTGAATCAAACCTACAAAATAACTCGGATGTTTTGGAAAAGGTTGCAACCGACTCCGGTGAATTTCCAAAAACTTTTGTGCCGTATTATTATAAGAGTCCCATCTCGGAGTATGATAAAATCACCATCAGTGTGACACGAGTTCCAACAGGAAGGTCGAGTTTATATCTTCTCGGCGGGATTTCGGCACTATTACTTTTGGCAAGCTCGATATTTTTTGCACTTAAAACAACACCTTATTTAGTGAAAGGTTAATTTTTTCAATGAACTCACTTTTAACAACAGCAAGCCGCAATAAATTTCAAGTATTGGCTGCAGGGATATTGATCGGCGCAATTATTATCGCCTCAAAAGGCGCAGCACTGGGGATATTTAAAGGTTTGTTGCGTTTTGCACTGCCGTTTTTAGGCATCTATGGATTGTTTGTTTTCGCAAAAATTCGGTTTAAAAAAGCTCTTGGTGGTAAAACATTTGGCGACGTGATTGGAAAATACCAGACGGAATTTCAGCGTCAACAGGCTCAGAAACAGGGCGGTACTGTCATCGACATGTGCCCCAAATGTGGCGACGTAATCAAAAATCAAAACCATGTTTGCAAAAAATGATTTTTGAATTTTATAAGCTTCATTTTGAGCTTCTGCCTTTTTGCTTGCTTTTTTTTACGGGACTTTGGCTGTTGAGCTTGCCGTTGAAGGATGCAAGCATTGTTGACAGATTTTGGGGTCTTGGATTTATATTTTATTTTGTGGTGGGATTTTTGTATCTAGGGTCACCGGTCAATCTTAAAAATTTGGTTGGATTATCCCTAATTTCTATTTGGGCGTTGCGGCTTTCCGTTCATATCCATATGCGTAACAAAGGCCACCCGGAAGATTATCGTTATCAAGAAATGCGAAGAAAATACAAACCATTTGAGTTGCTGTCTCTACCGATTGTTTTTTTGCTGCAAGGTTTTTTACTTTGGATTGTGGCGACTCCGCTACTGGCCATACTTATCCAAAAAGAGAATATATATTGTATGGCTGCAGGGTTTCTCATTTGGGCTATTGGATTTTATTTTGAAGCGCGCGGCGACTGGGAACTTAAAGAATTTAAAAAAAGCACAGTACATCGCGGTCAATTATTAACAACAGGTCTGTGGAGTTTGACAAGACATCCTAACTATTTTGGGGATACTTTTATGTGGTGTGGGATATTTGTTTTTTCTTTACCTGAAGGGTGGTTTACGTTTATTGGGCCATGTTTTATGTCCTTATTGATCGTAAAAGTTTCGGGAGTGGCTTTAACCGATAAAAGTTTAAAACAAACAAAACCTGGTTTTGAAGATTATTTACGATCCACCCCTGCGTTTTTTCCAAAGATTTCTGGTTACAAGAGTTTTGAGAAATGAAAAAAATAATAGTTCGACGTTCTCGTGGAAATAAAATTCAAATGGCCGGTTGGAAAGAGAAAATTAGCTTACCCGGAATGGGGATTTTTGATTTGGCTGCAAAGTTTGATACTGGCGCCAAAAGCTCAGCTCTTCATGCGGAAAAGATTCGTTACCTTTACCGAGGAGATAGGGTTTTTGTAGAATTCGAAGTCCCACTTAAAAAAACCAATCCAAAATTTAAAAAATGTCTTCTGCCTTTGTTAGAAGAACGTGTGATTAAAGATTCTAGCGGCAATAAGACATTGCGACCTGTCATTACAGTGATGCTTGAGGTCGGAGGTTTAACTTTTAGCGTCGAAATGACGCTAATTGGACGCCATAAAATGGAAAACGAAGTCTTGGTAGGTCGAGATGCCATGAAAGGTAAGTTTATTGTTCATCCGGCGAAATCTTTTTTACTATCTAAAAAATAATTATATTTTAATAAAAAACCGCGTTGGAAGTTTAATTCCAAGGCGGCTTTGTTTCTACAATTACAAATCCAATTATGGAGTTGTAGTTGCTGGAGCGCCTGCTGGTGCTGGAGCTGTTGCATCAACTGCTTTGGAAGCATCTGTTGCTGCATCTTTAGCTTCGCCAGCTTTTTTCTCAGCTTTTTTTGCAGCTTTTTTCGCATCTTTATGAGCTTTTTTGCCGTGCATTTTGCCTTCTGTTTTTGTTCCGTCTGCTGCATGCTCATCAGCCATCGAAACGCCTGCGAAAGAAAGTGCTGCCGCAACTGCTAAACCTTTTGCTAATTTCATCGTATTCCCTTTTTTTTACTTTAACCAACCGTGATTCCCAACTATTGAGATAAAAACAGTGTGGCTTAATCTTTGCTATTTAATTAAACTGATAAATATATTATTCGTCAAGACTTTATGTCGTGACATAAAGGAAATACTTCCATATTATCTTTCGCTCTCGTTAAAACTTCTTATTTTATTGCATTTCTTAGGCATTTATCATGAAAACTTTACTTTCTGGTGTAACGTCGACCAATAAACTACAACTTGGAAATTACATTGGTGCTTTAAAAAACTGGGCGGCCATTCAAGAAAAATATCACTGCTACTTTTTTGCCGCCGATCTTCATGCCATTACTGTCAAACAAGATCCCGCGAAACTTTATGATCAGACGGTTGAAAATTTAGCTTGTTATCTTGCTGCGGGAATTGACTTTGAAAAATCCACAATTTTTATCCAATCGGAAGTGCCAGAGCATTCAGAATTATCTTGGTTATTGACGTGCCACACCAGTATGGGCGAACTTTCGCGCATGACTCAATTTAAAGATAAATCGGGTAAAGAAAATCAAATTCTTGCCGGCCTGTTAACTTATCCGGTATTGATGGCGGCTGATATTTTACTTTACCAGGCGCATCTTGTGCCGGTAGGAGCCGATCAAAAGCAGCATCTAGAATTAACTCGTGATTTAGCTTTACGCATGAATCGATTGTATTCGGAAGAAAAAGACCCATTATTTACAATTCCAGAACCCTATATTGCAAAATTTGGTTCGCGTATCATGGATCTGCAAAACCCCGAAAAAAAAATGAGTAAAAGTACAGACAACGAAGCTGGAGCGATTTTTTTGACGGATTCAGCCAAAGAAATAGAGAAAAAATTTAAACGAGCGGTCACTGATTCTGGCACCGAAATAAGTTATGATCCGACTAAGCCTGGTATTAAAAATCTTGTTGAAATTCAAAGTGTGTTAACAGGCGCTTCCCCAGACGAAATTGTCGAGAAATATAGCGGCAAGCAGTATGGTAATTTGAAAATTGAAACAGCAGAAATTATAATTGCTGAGTTAATGCCCTTTCAACATAAACTTCAAGAGTATCTAAAGGATAAAGCCGAACTGAGAAAGATTTTTGATCGCGGCCGAGATCGAGCTCGTGAAAAAGCGGGTAAAACTTTATCTCAAGTTAAAAAAGCTCTCGGTCTAAGTCGTTAAAGCCTTTTAATTCGAGACATTCCGCCATCGATTCCTATAATTTGGCCGGTTATCCATGAATTTCTTTCGTCCAAAAGCCATGCAATTAAAGATGCAATATCTTCTGGTTCGCCGTAGCGACCAAGTGGATGATTGTTTGCCAAAGTATTGCGCATGGTTTCACTTGTTAAAAACTTTTGACCGAGGGGGGTATTCGTTAATGATGGAGCTACCCCATTGATGCGAATTTTTTTGCCCGCAAAGCTTGCGGCAGCCGAAATGACTAGACTGTTAACCGCCCCTTTTGCAGCTGCAACGGCTTCGTGATTTAACAGCCCGATTTGAGTGGCAACAGTGGACATTAAAACAATACTACCGCGGTTTTTTTCTGCCAAGATTGGGGCAAAGTATTTGACTGTTAAAAATGCAGTCAAAAAATTCTGATTCATAGTGGCCATCAATTCTTCGGCAGAAACTTTTGCAATAGGCTTAATAAGAATCGATCCGGCAAGATTTACGACTCCAGCGTAATCTGAAAAATTATTTTGCTGCAAGAGTGTTTGAATTTGTTCTTCTGAGGTAAAATCACATTTAAAATCTCCAGTTGACCGACCGATTTTAAATACTTCATGTCCTCCAGTTGTGAGAATTTTACAAAGGGCTGTTCCGATCCCGCCGTTGGCACCGATTACTATAAATTTAGACATGGAATCTCCGATTAAAACGTTATGCGCAATATTCTCGCAAATAAAAACTATGTCAATCTGCAAATTGCAGGTTTCTCTTTATGATTGGTACGGAAATGTAAAGGGTTGCTATTTGCTGGCGTGTTTATGAAATTACTAGCAGCGAGCCTGCTTTTGAATTTGGATTGGTGCTTTTAAAAACCAGGCAAATAGTACAGTACTGGGTCGCGTGCGGCTGATGAGTTTGATTGTAAAAAAGAATTGTAATTTCTTACCGAAGGTTCCGTATGTAATCGTTAGGACCCTTGATATGACTGGAGAGTTATTAAAAAAGCACAGGCCTTAATTGTTTATCATTTAAGCAGAGCGGTTACTGAGAAACAGGATGGGAGGTATTTTCAGACAGTTCGACAGTAAGCGCCCCATTATCCGCATCTGTAATTTTTAAAATTTTACCTTTAAGCTTAGTTGAAAAAACCGTCAGAAAAAACTGTCAGACACCCAGCAAAGATCGAAAAACTGTCAAAAACTGTCAGACACCCAGCAAAGATCGCGTCACAGAAAACTGTCAAAAAAATGTCTGAAAAACTGTCAGATGAAAAACTGTCAGACACCCAGCAAAGATCGAAAAACTGTCAAAAACTGTCAGACACCCAGCAAAGATCGCGTCACAAAAACTGTCAGACACCCAGCAAAGATCGCGTCACAGAAAACTGTCAAAAAAATGTCTGAAAAACTGTCAGACACTCAGCCAACATCCAAAAACTGTCACTAAAAACTGTCGTATACCCAGCCAGCATCGCATTAAACAAAAACTGTCAGAAACCCAAGCTAAAAACAGACAGCAAATCAAAATCTGTCTTAAAAATTGTCGAAAAAAGCTGTCGCATACGAATCAAAAACTGTGAAAACTTTTATTCGCCTTGTCAGGTTTTGACTGGATTTAAATTGGAAGTTTCTATTTTCGCTTTTTATTATCAAAAAATTTTCAATTGAAATTTCTAATATATATTTTAGGAATGTTCTAGATTTTTTTATTTAAATGACTTTGATATCAAAAATAAAATGAACAATCTTTTTCCAAATTTATTACTACAAGCCGCGTTCTTACAAGATTTATTCGGTATTTAAAAAATTCGAAAAAAATTATTTCAATAAAGGAATGCTGGTCTTTCGACATTTCTTTTCTTTGCAAACTTTATGAGATCGCAGGCTTTTCCAAGTGCAAATTTACTTTTCTTTATTATTTCATCTGTATAGATGTCAAACTTAGATTCATTTTCAACTATCGCAAACTTTCTTGCATTTACGATTTGCGATGCTTTCCAAGCACAAATATCCACATAATCTTTTGGATCAATTGACAGACAAGGTGCCTCCTGAGAGAGATCAGTGTAATTTTGATAAAATTTTGCAAGGAATTTGGAGTTTGGAGACTGGCTATCAAGAGTTAAGTCGGCGAGTCTTTTTTGAATGGAGGTATAATCCGACGTCGCAAGTTGGTCACACATATTTGCTCGAATTGGATTCAGATCTACGTAAGTTGCTGCAGAAAGCACTGCTTTTTCGTCGAGTAGGATCTGACTTTTAAATCGCCCTTCCCAGAAACGTCCGGTGACCCCGTCTTCCTTGTTGGCGCGTCTTGCGATGTATTCCGTAATACTGGCCATAAGCCACGAAATACTTGAAAGCCTTTTTCGTCTTACTTCGATCCATTGCGGGTCGTTAAGCCACAGTTTCACCAAATATTCGGGCGGATTTTCCGGGTAGCCGCCTCGGACTTTGCGTGGAAATAGATTCCACCAACGTTCAATTATCTCTGCATCAGTCGCAATAGTCGCTAAATCAGGCCTTGTTCTAACCGCAAGGTGAAAATGGTTACTTAGTATTGCGTATGAAAAGATTTCGATAAAATAAACTTTTTCACCCAACATCTTTATGCGCTCCTCAATCCACGCTCTCCGATGCTCAAAACTTTGACTTGTATATTTATCTACCCCACATAAAAACGCGCGACGCACACAGCGAGATATCAAGTGGTAAAAGCTAACTTGGTCGGGTTCAATAATTTGTTTACGAGCAAAAGAAGGCATGGGTAGATAAAAGCACGGTTGGAAATATTTGTGAAAGGACATGTAAAGACATTCTCTGCGAAATACTGCTTTGTAATATCATAATATTTTTTTATGTTTGATTTGTTTAGATAAAATTGACACGAGCTGGCAGATTCAACTGGGTGTCTGCCAAATGTGCTGCCTCTGCCAAATGTGCTGCCAATAAAGTAATAAATTGGATGGGTGTCTGCCAATGAAGTGTCTGCCAATGGAGTAATAAATTGGATGGGTGTCTGCCAATGAAGTATCTGCCTCTGCCATTGAAGTAACGCTATTTTACATTAATTAAATCAACTCAAACTGTCCCACCTTGTATGACACAGAGGGGCCAGTGAATTACAAAATTGCACGCTCTTTCGGAAATTGCCATGAAATTTCCCAAGACCGTGCATAACGGCACAAGGCGTGCTCCGACTGTGGAATGAATTAACCTCTAAGTTTAATTTTTTGATCGGATCTTTGCAAAGATTTCTACTGATTCATAAATCAAATCTTTAAACGTCAATTCTGAACTAAAACTTTCGACACACGAGTGATCTTTTAAATAAAATTCAATTTTTTCCATCAATCGAGCCACCTCGCCAAATCCATACGTGGCGAAACTACCTTTAAACTTATGTGCCATGGTTAACAGCATCTTGCGGTCATTTGTCTCTACTACTGACAAAAATTCTAGTTGTTTAGCCGGAATTGATCGAACAAAATCACCGATAAGTGACGTGTAAAGCGGATCATCTTCATGGACCGAATAAATACTATTTGTTTGTGAAGTGCTCATAAACTTTTCCTTCCAACATCACCTTGGTACCATGTTTTTTGTAAGTGAGCTCGTTTTTTTGATTGGTTACGCAGCCAATTTTATACAATTTTCTGCCAAATTTACGGAAGAAGGTCGTTGATAATTCTTCATAATACGCACAGTCGACTGTCAAAAGAAGGCTGTAATCTTCTCCCCCAAACACGGTAAACTGCTCCAAGGGTAAATTCTCCCGTAAACAAAATCTACAGAGAGCCTCTGAATAAGGAATGCTTTCTAACTCAATCTCCAGCCCGCACTTGGATTCTTCCATTAGATGCCTTGCGTCGGAATCCAAACCGTCTGACAAATCAAGCATTCCATGAACTTCTGGAAAATTCGCGAGCCAGATGCCTTCTTGCGATTGAGCCTTGGGCCTGCAATGTTTTTGAACTAAACCAACATCCGACCTTAAATTTTGCAAAAGAATTTTTAAGCCGGCGCTGGAGTCGCCTAGAACATCCGTGACACATACAAAATCCGCAGCAACCGCAGCGGAACGTTTTTTGACTTTTGATGTCTCACACGAGCCGATTAAAGTCACATTTATAGTAATCTCATGTAGAGATTTCGTGGTGTCTCCGCCTAACAAATAAATCTTCTCAGATTCTGCAAGTTCCTGAAAACCCATGTAAAAATCTTCAATCCAAGAAAGCTCTAAATCGGCCGGTAATCCCAAGGCTAAGAAAGCATATTGAGTCAACCCACCCATTGCTGCAATGTCACTTATATTCACTGCCAAGGCTTTATATCCCACATCGCGCGCAGACATTTTGTTTTTTAAAAAATGGCATCCTTCCAAAAACAAATCGGTGGTGACAAGAGTTGAAAAACCATTCGCTAAAGGAATGATGGCGCAATCATCTCCAATGCCAGTTATTTCCGGCGGAAGTTTTGAAGAAAATTGACTGCGAATTTTTTTTAAAAAAGGAAATTCACTTAGATCGCCTAGATTATTCATACGCAATTTAAGGTGTAGACTTTAAATTTTCGCCACTGATCCAGCCATCTTCAAAAAAATAGAAATATTTACGGTCACACATTTTCATTTCGGTGACTTCAACAGGAATATTCGGAGGCAAGATTCGTAGTATTTTTGGAGAGCCACAAGTGCCGCGAAAGGCATAAACGGGAATCGCCGTTTGCTTACTTTCTTGAGCCAAGGTTGTAAAAAGTTTTGCTTTTTTATCGGGTGTGCTGCGTAAATATGTCTGAGAAACTGTTTTGGTGCTTTTATGATCGTTTAAGGGAAATTGCTTTTCGCCTGGTGGAGGTCCTTTTCCGCGGCCAAAAGTTGAGGGATCAGCAAGCATTACACAGGGCAAGATAAATAGAATAATTAGCAGGGGTTTCACTCAAGAACAACATCAAGAACTTCAGGAATTTTATCTTTTAAAATTGGAACGATTCCGTTGAATAAAGTGATATGACTCGAAGGACATCCAGAACATCCTCCAAAAAGTCGCAAAGTTACAATACCATCGATAAAAGTTACCAGCTCGCAACTTCCGGAATGAAATAAAAGCTGAGGATTAATCTCGGATTCAATAACTTGTTTAATTTTTTCTTCCAAAGCTTTATGTCCCCTAAGACCGACTAAATTGCGACCAACAGACTATAGATAACACGAAAACAAGAAATATCAAGTAGGTGGTTGCTCGAAAGGCGCTTTGTTTCATAAAAAAACAGCTTCCTTTAGATAACCCTATCATATACCCATTGCAGAGCCAATGCGCCGAAAATGCCAAAAAGATACAAACATGAATAATGAAACATCTGCATCGCGGAGGCTAGGGTTCGCTTACGATAAAGATTGATAGCGTAATAGAGGAAAAAGCTGGTCAAACCGAGACTTAATACATGAAACAAAACCCCTCTAAGGCCATAGAAATAAAGTCCTATAAACGGAACATAACAGCTCAAAGTGTAGAATAATATATGCCGACGGGTGTATTCTTCGCCTTTAACCACCGGTAGCATGGGAATTCCGGCCGCGGCATAATCATCTTTGTAC
The DNA here is from genome assembly GCA_043757325.1 of bacterium. GTDB lineage: Bacteria > Bdellovibrionota_B > Oligoflexia > Oligoflexales > RGVZ01 > JAYVPO01. The sequence continues at coordinate 14,481 of JAYVPO010000152.1, read as the reverse complement.
TTGAGTGCTAGAGCCCAAAAGTGCGGCGGCGTCCACAAAAATATTAATAAAAACAGCAACCAGGGAATCGCGGAAATAGGCTCTCCAACCGCTGCCCAGCCGATTAATGGTCCAATAGCACCTGCGGCTCCGCCGATTACAATATTTTGTGTGGTTCGAGTCTTTAAAAAAAGCGTGTATCCAAAAACATAAAATAAATGCCCAGCTAGCGCTACAAAAGCTGCCATCGGCTGCACGAACTTTACCAAAATAAACATGGACGCGAACAGCGTAACCAATGCAAACCACACCGCGCCGGCACTAGTAAGCGATTTTTGTGGCAAAGGCCGCAATGCTGTACGCTTCATTTTGCTGTCTATTCGAGCATCGAAAAACTGATTTAAAGTTGCAGCCGAAGCCGAAGCAAGCCAAGTACCGACTATGGTCCAAAGCATCAAACTAACCGAAGGAGTGAAGTTGGGTTTTGCGACGAGCATGACAGGAATAGCTGTCACCACCACAAGTAACGATATGGTTGGTTTTGTTAGAGCCAAATACGAAAAAAAAAGATCGAGCACACGTCTACCGTTAACGTTAAGTACCGCAGATTTATCCTTGACCGCAACGTGATTCATATTTTTACCAGCGTGGAGTTAAGCCTACCCAAATTGGAAAGAAAACACACACATAAAATAGCACCGGAAACATAAACATAATTGCAATCATGCTTAGCCAGCCAATGGTTTCCTTGCGGACGTCTTGTTCTGACTTAGTAGACTCTAGGGCAGGTGATTTATAATGCTGATCCATTAGTTTTATCCTCAATAACGAGCTGTTTTTCTTTCAAAAAAAATTCGTAGACGGTTTTGTTGCGCAGGGTGTTTTTGACATAAGTTCGAGTTTCATTATACGGAATCATTTCGATAAAAACCATAACATCTGTAAATTGCCGATGAGTTATCCAGTTGCCGACTGTTTTTTCACCAGCATTATAGGCAGCAAACGCTGCAAAATCATGACCTTGAAAAGTTCGATTAAGAATTCCTAAGTATTTAGAGCCTAACTCGATATTGAGTCGCGGGATTTTTAATTGTTCCGAAAGGTTTTTAGTGAAACCAAGCTCAGGGCTAAGACTCTTTGCGGTTGAGGGAATTAATTGCATCAAACCAACTGCGCTAGCAGGACTTACGGCAGAAGCTTCGAAAGAACTTTCCTGCCTTATAATTGCCAAGACAGTTGCAGGTGAAAGTCCCGCTTTACGAGCCGACTCTTTGATATCAACCAAATAGGTCTTTGGATAATTTAATTCTAAGTAACTTGCATTTCGGTGCCAAAAGTTTTTTTCTTTAGCGAGTTTAGAAAAAAGCATAATGGCACGCTGGTTGTTTTGATTGTTATGATAAAACTCCGCAAGATGTAAGTACTGTTTTTCTAAAATTAAAGAATCACAGGCGCATAAAATCGGGATTTCTTCTTCGGAATCGTCAAAAACGGCATTTAAAAGTCCAGGCTGATTTAGATCCTTTACACTTTCTAAACGTTTAAAAACCTCCGCTACTAGCACTGAAATCTCGCCTAATTTTTGTTTTTTTGTTTTAAAGATTTTAGTCCACATATTTGGACTTAGATCTAAATCGGATTCAAATTGAGTCAACCCAAAAGTTGTATAAAAGCTTAAAGGGTATTCTTGCAATAGCTTCTCTGAGTAGAATTTAGCCTCGTCGTGACGGCTTAATTTTAAATAAACTTTTGCCAGCCAGAAATGCAGCATGGGTTTAATGGAGTCGTCTGTAGTACTGAGAAGTTGCCGTTGCCAAATCTCCAAGGCGCCTTCATAACTTTCGGCAAAATAATCGTAAAAACCGCTTAAGGTTGTAAGGCGAGTAAGCCATTCGAGATTTAAGCCGGGGACATTCAATGCGATGTTATTTAAAGCTTTGGCCTCGGAAAATTCATTATTTTCCAAGGCGATTCTAAACGCAAGAAAATGATAGGCTTCGATTTTTGCTAAGTTAAGTGCCTCGTAAAAATTGTGATCGGGGTCGAGGACTTTTGTTAAACCTTCCTTTACTTTATTAATAGTAAATTGAGCATATACTTTAGCCGATTCTGAGTCTTGAATAAGTAGCCTATGTCTTGCGGCAGCTAGGCCATCTTCGGTCATTTTTCGATAAGCTTTTTTGGGGTCTATCGCAAACCATTTTGCCAAAAAAGTTTTTTGCTCCCAAAAACGCATCAGTTCTACAAAATACGGTGCCACTGACTCGCGCTCACCATTGGCTCGACGCAGTTGAATGACTCGAGACAACGCCTCGTAAGCATACAGATCGTAGGATTCGGAATGAGAGAACTCTTTGTAAAATTCACCAAATTCGACCAAAGATTCTTCGTTTGCCCCACTGCAATGATTTATCAGTGCCGAAAAATAACGTGCGATAGGAGGACTTAGATCTCTACGCCATGCCGTCCATTCGAGCGAAGGTTTGTTATGACAAAAATGACTAACCGAACGGGTTAGAAAAATATCGTTGGTAGGAATCATCCCTAAACCAAGAGTTAGATCAGGAGGCGAATCCTGCATTTTATTTTCAATTATAACTTGTGAGCGCGAAATTTTTTGAATTTTATCCAAAGCAAATTTTCTTAAATGGTGGTGCGAAGTTTCGGCGGCTTTTTTCCAGTTTAGTTGAGCGCTATCAATTCTTTTGATCGATTCAAAATACTGCGCTTTCAGAATAAATTGAATATCTTGTGGGAACGCCAAAAACTCAGTGTTTTCGGACGAGTCAACTTCAAGCTGACCTGGGGTTATGCAGGCAGTGAAAAATAGAGCTAGAAAAATTTTCATTGCGCATCTCTTAAATTGTTATCGGAATTCAATTTAAAAATTTTTACGCTTTTTTTAAAAGTAACAACTAAGTGCGTAGGAGTAAGCTTGTAAAGCTCGGAATTTTTGATTTGACCTCCTAGGTTTGCAAAGTATTTCTTTTGATTTTGATTATCAAAAACTTCTAATAACCCATCGGAAAATAAATAACTTTGAATGGTGGAGTCTATGGACGATTCAATAATTGAGCGACTCTCTGGGACTATGATATTTTTTACTGGTTTTAAATTTTTATCTAAAATATCTATTCCGTTGGCACGTACGAGAAAGACTTGCGATGGTGTATTGTATATTTTTATAACGGGATTTTGGCTTTTAAATTCTACGGATTTAATTTTGTAAGAACTTAAATTGACTGAGGATAAAAACAACTTATCCTGCGCATGAAAGCGGCCAACGATCACAATTTCGTTATTTTGAATCTCAGAGGCAGACTGAATCTCAGTAAAAATTTTTAAACCTTCTAGCTTTTCGACACCTGTTGACGGGTTCAGATTGTAAATTCCATCTGTTGCGATAACGATTTTTGATTTATCAAAGGCAAGTATTTTTCTAATATTTTGCGGCAAAAGAGGGTCTATTTTAGACCATTTAGAATCATTGGCGGTGAGAAAACCAAGAATATGTTCGCCCAAAACGGTGAAACCATCGACTGTTTTGCTGAACTTTTTGTGTCGAGTTAAATCGTTAAAACTTTGTGGCATTTTAAAAAAACCAAGCTTTTGTTTGGCGAAATTCCAACGCCAAATACTGGTTCGACCTAAGATAAAGGCAGACTGGGAATCCGTGTCGACATCATAGAATGGAGCGTCTTTTGTGATTTGAGTTGTTTGAGCCGGTGTTAAGAGAACTTCTTGGAAGTGTAAGGGCTGTGATTTGTCAGGATTTGACGCAAAGAGTGGCGCTATGTTAGTAAAGGCGGAAAGGATGAGTAATAAAGTCATTTTTAATCCTGCTGTTTACCCAAGTATCGCAAAAAAAACCAGGAGCGCAAACGTTAATCCGACTCTAGGAGACAGAATCCCAAAACTTAGATCTAGAAACTCAAATCAGTGGAACGGAATTGGGGCGACTCCTCAGCTGATTACAGCAAAGATTTGTCGCAACCCAAACTCCGCTCCGTAAGATTGGCTTTTAAAAGTTAAATCTAGTTCACCGCAAAGATTCAAGGCCTGCCGGTATTTTTTTGTCTGTGCTGCCGTTCGACCTGCAGAAATGGTATCTTTTGCAAATTTGGTTAACATCCCAAGAATTGCTAATTCCGATTCGCCGCGCTCTAAAAGTTGTGTCACAAATATTTCAGCCCCTAAAAAGTCACCTTTTTGCAAGTAGGTAAAAATTTTAAAAACATGAGACCCCAAAAATCCAGGAAGAAGATCTAGGATATTCTGTTCGGTTACAGCAATTTTTTGATCCGAAAAATTTTGGGACAAAGTCCAAAACGCATTATCAATCAGAAAAAAATCCGCTTCAAACCGTTCTAGAATAAATCTCTCTAATTCCTGAGAAATAATAAGATTTTTCTCTGCCGCAAGTTCTTTAATGAGCTTACCTCGAGCGGAGAAATCTGGAGGTTCAAAATCGTTGATTTTTTCTTCCATCCAGTCTTTTGGATTGATTTTTCCCTGAAAAATAATCAGAAAGAAATCAGAACTATTGCGATCTATTTGCGATTTTAGATTCTTAATAAAATTTTTATTTTTTTCAGTCGCGTGTATGACAAAAGCCCTTTCATCGGCAAAAAAATCTTTTTGAAAGGGGCTAGTGCTCAAAGACTCTGGCGAGACATTTATAACAGGTCGAAGTCCTGCTTTATGGGCTTTTTCCCAATTTTTCTGAAAGCGCTTTTTTTGAAATTCACACGATCCGGATAGAATTTCTTTTTTTAACATCTATTAACTTTCCACTCGGTGCGACCTTGTCCGCACTTGAATTTCAAAACTTCGATCGAGATTTTCTTCGATGACTCGAACTTCTTGCTCTAAACTTAATATTTCGGCCTGAATTTTGTCTTTTCCTTCCGCAATAAGCGTTGCGGTGATTGCTTTTTCACTGAATTTTAATTTCACATCTTGAATGAGATCGCGCCGCGTTCTATTTAATGCCACCGCAATGCGCAAAAATGTCGACAAAACTTTGACTTGTTTAAAATCAGAGCTCGATAGATCTTTTACACCCGCAAAATTGCGATGGGCCGAAGACTTCCTGTGAAAACGTACGATCAGGCTAATCAATAATCTTTCGAATTCTGTGAATCCCAAAAGCCGCGAATACGAAATTAAATAATAAGAATGTTTGTGAAATCCTGAATAGCCCACAAACTTCCCGACTTCTGACAGATATGCAGCCGCCTCAAAAATTTCTCGCCAGAATTTTAAATACTCGGGACTAAGCTTTTTGGTTGATTGCAGTGCTAGCTGATCAAACATGGACGCACAAAGTTGGCGGGATTTTTCGGCAAAACTTCGTCTAATCCCTACTCGATCTGCAAAATGCTTTACGCTGCGCCAACGAATATCGTGGACCTTTTCGATAGGATTGGTTGTCGAACGATAAAAACTATCAATCACCACTCCTTCCCTCAGTCCATAAGTGGTGACAGTCCATGTTTTGATCTTTAAAACTTTTGTTAATCCTTGCAGAATTAAAGAACCCGCAAGAATAATTTCAGACCTCGAAGGGTCGACCCGAAGCTCGGAACTGATTTTTTTAGCGGTGCGAAGATTTACCATCTTCTTGCAAATTACATCGAGATTTTCCCGGCTGAATTGGTAGCCGTTTTCATCAGAAAGAGCGCTTTTTTTAAGCCTGGCGTCAATCCCTGCCACTGTTTTTACGGTTCCCGAAGAGGCCACAGCTCGTTTAAAGGAATAAGGTTTTATTTCATCTTCTAAGGCCGCAATCCGAACGTAAATATAGTCTTCGAGTTTTTTAATTTTCTTAAACGTTGGCGCTTTTCCTAAAAATAAATTCTGCGACAGCGTTACAGCCCCTAATTTAAGCGATGTCACAAAAATAATTTCATCGCCTCGGGCTAGAATGATTTCCGTGGAGCCCCCTCCAATATCAACTCCCAGAGTGAGTTCATTCTCAATATCAAGCCCGTATTGCATCCCTAAAAATGCTAACCGTGCTTCCTCCTGGCCATCGATTACAGAAACATGCACACCTGTTTCGTCTTGAATAGCATGAATTAATTCTTCCTTATTGCGAGCCGAGCGCACCGCAAAAGTTGCAACGGCTTTAACAGTGCACTTATAAGGAGCCGCAATTTCCAGCATATGTTTAATGGCATGAATGGTTTTCTGGAAACCAAGTTGGGATATAAATCCATCACTTCCTAATTCCTGCCCTAGTCGTATGGACATTTTCTCAGAATCAAGAAACTCCATATTTCCAGACCGATCAATTCGTGACACAACCAAGTGCACGGAATTCGAACCGATATCAATAGCCGCGAAGTATTTCCATCCCGCAAGGGAAACTTTCGTCTCGGCTGATTTCTCTTTCGCCTGTTTTAAACCCAAGGGTTTTCGAGCCTGACGGCTAGGTTGGCGTGTGTTTTGGCGTGACGGCATCATAAGAATAGCTTATAGTGTGTGTGAACTTATTGCTAACTTATTGCTAACTTTTTGAGTGATAAATGAAAATATACTTTAGTTTTTTATTCGGTCTGTTTATTTCTCTTAATCGTTGTGGCGGATCTTCGCAAGTTGATAATAATCCCCTGCCTGTTGCCCGCGGCGGCCAGAGTGTATCAACGCCCGCGTCCCAGTATGAAGATTTTTCACCGGCTTTAAACTCAAGCGGAAGTAAAATTTTATTTGTTTCAACACGGACCCAAGTTGGATCAACCTTTCCGAGACGGCTTTGGAAATCGACATTTACCTCAGGCACCGGTGCTTCTTCACCTGTCAGACTTCTCAATTCCGATCGTTTTGATTATGAACAGGATCCGGTGCTATCTGCGGACGGTCTTTCGGTACTTTTTACGGCAAAAAAAGACCAATTAATTTCTTTGGTTTTAGCAAAATACGACGATCCCTCGTCAGCACAAATTGTAACCTCGAGTTTTTTATTTCCACCTAAATATACTTTTAGCGCCGACTCATTATTGTTTGCCTATGTTGTAAAAGCCACCGCAACGCAGTCCATCTTAGCTGTGGCAAGTGTCGCAAGTCCGACAAATGTTATGAATTTTACAGTCGATGGCGAAACCATAAGTGGATTGTTTTGGGGGTCATCGCAGGCTGGCTATCAGCTTTCTTGGGTAAGTTCCACTGCAATTTTTGAGAAAAAAGTTTCGTCGATCAGTTTTGCTAATTTAAACGCCATTTCCTCCGCAGTAAAACAGCCTTGGCTTTCAGGGATTTATTTTGATAATTTCCTCTTTGGGGTTAACGGTACACAAGTTTTATTGTCCAGCAGAGTTGACCCACAAGGTTCAAAAACTGTTCCTGTGCTTGGTAACGTAACAACTCCCACGGTTTTTAATAAGCGCAACGAATTACAGCTTTTTAATTTTCCAGCATCGACGGCAACAACTTTTACAAATTATAACGCAATCAGCACTCGCTACCGCTTTGTGAGTCAAGATGGATTGAGTGTTTTTGCACTTGGGCTTTTCCCGTTGCAATGCCAAGGTGATGCCAATCCAAATTACCAAAGCATTTTTTCCATACTAAATGTAGCAACTAATTCTGCTGAAACTAAAATTATTCCCAGGACGGCTACGGCAGTTAACAGCTGGGAAATTGGAAACGATCCTTGCAATAAAAAACGTGCCGATGGTCAAGATGGTGCCTTTGATTTTCAAATGACGGAGTTGGTTGTGAATTCTTTAGGCACTTCCCAGAATAATGTTGCTCTTTACGTGACAACTCAGTCTGGAGATCAAGAAGTTCGAGCTATTGAGACTTTGTTAGGTTCCAGTAAAATCTACGAAGTTTCATCCAATAAAAAATAGAAAAAAATATAGTTGTTATGTTTCTTGAAGTTTTTTAAACATCGCCGCTTTTTCTCGGATTTGTTCAGCGGTCATCATTTTAAAAAATAAATTTTTATCTGTTGCAGGGTCAGCCTCTTTTTGTTGGGCTACTTTTTCTAGGGCCATGACGACTTTTTTCAAGGCATTCTGTCTGATATCTTTGTATTCGGGGAAATGGTCGAGGATTTTCATAAACCGATAAGCGCAAGCGTGATAAATATGTTTTTTGCAATAGAACTCGGCGATAAATTGTGACGCTTCGGCCATCCGACGGTGACCTTTGTCACTTAAGTCCTTGGCCTTTTGGAACAACTCACTTTTGGGGTATTTTTCCATAAGCTTTTTCCATTCAACCAAGGCTTTTTGAGTATAATCTTGTTCGCGGTCAATATCGTCAGGTGCCGACTCCCAATAACTTTGTCCGATCTGAAATTGCGCGTAGTCCACCCGGGCATGTTTGGGGTGAAGTTTTATAAACTGCTCGTAAGAGGCAGCCGCTTCAGGGAATTTATCGAGCTTAAACTGTGCATCAGCAATAAGTAACTCGGCTTCGGCTGTATACTGGCTGTATGGAAAACGGCTTTTAAATTCCCCAAGTTTTGTGATCGCGCGCTCGTAGTAGCCGTCGTCAAACGGCTCTTTAACAATGGCAAAAGACTTCTTGGGATCTTTTGGATCAATTTCTTTTTCGGCACAGTTTGCTAAGAAAATAATAAGAATTGAAAGTAATTTGAACATTTGATCTCCGATTGGATTTCGAATTTAACTTTTAATTTCCAAAGATGACAATAAAAAAACAATCTGTCATACTCAAACATCACAACAACGAGGTAAAGCAAGGATGATTCGAATTCAAAAAAAGATGAAGAAATTTTTTCTGGAAAACAATTTGCCAAAAGAAGCCGGTTTAACACTTATCGAGCTTTTAATTGTGTTTTCATTACTTGGCGGACTTATAGCTTTACTGGTTACCAATCTAACTGGTCAAGCAGACAAGGCTAAAGTTGACCAAACTAAAATTGCTTTTGGGCAGCTCACGTCTAACTTGCAGCTTTACCGTGTAAATGTTGGCAAATACCCGACGACAGAACAAGGATTAAAGGCACTGGTAGCTAATCCGGGTGACAATAAAAACTGGCGCGGACCGTATACTGAAGAAAATAAACTTAAAGATCCTTGGGGAAACGATATTCAATATTCGTCCGATGGCAAATCTTTTAAATTAATTTCGCCTGGAATCGATGGAAATTTAGGAACCGATGACGACATTGTTTATCCTGAAAATGCAAAAACAGACGGCCAGTAAACTTTTAAATCCCGGCCATTGTCAGTCGGGAATGACGCTTATTGAGTTGCTTATTGTTATTTCTTTGATGGCAGGAATTTTTGCGGTGGCTTTGCCGCAGTTCAATTTAAAAACAGGTACGGAAGCTGCGGTTTTACTTTCTCGCCTTCAGCAAGATATTCGAACGGCTTTTGAGCAATCCGTACTACAAGGCGAAACGTATCGGCTTGTATTTACGATGGATACTGGTGAGTATAAATTGGAAGTTGCAGACCGCAGGCTTACTTTTGTGCCTTATGATGAAAAAGAACCTAATGATTTAAGCGATGAACAGGAAAAAGACCGCCGTGACGTTTTTGAACAGCAGTTTAAAGAGTTAAAAGAAATTGCAGGTGAGGCGATTCCTGTACCGGATACCGATAAAAAAGTCGCAATTGTTACGCCCGTATTAAAAGCTCATGACCGACTTCGCCCTGTGAAATGGAAGGTTATGGACGACCTGGAATGGCGCAACCGATCCCTTGGACCGAATTATTTGCTGTGGGAAATGCAAGCGGATCATCACCCAATCAAGCAGATTTTGCCCGAGCGTGCCGAAGGGGCAAGGGTTATGCTTTACATTTTTCCTAATGGCCGAATGGAAAAAGCTTATTTAAAAATTGTGGCTAAAAAAGCAAATCGTGAGCAGGATGAAACAATCATGCCGTATATTATAAAAGTCGATCCCTATTCTGGAACAAGTGATCTTATTTCCACCGATGAAGAACAGGTTAAAGATTCAAGCACACCAATATGACAAAAAACACATCGGAATTAAGCTTCACTCTTATTGAGACCGTTATCGCACTGGGACTTTTGGTTTTTGTTATTGCTCAGTATATTGCAATTCAAGGCAATGTTGCTCAGTCCGGTGAGCTTTCACGCAATGTAACTCAGGCTAGTTGGCTTGCAAAAAGAGTTATGGCACAAGTTGAGTATTACGGTGCTACCAAACCTTGGAAGGAATTAAATTATGAGGACAAAGACAAAAGCTTTGAAGATTTTCCCGACTACAAGTACGACATTGAAATTAAAGAGTGGAAACTTCCTTTATTAAAATTACTGTCTGGAGGCGGCGGTGAAGACTCCGAAAAAAAGGACGTGGACACTAAAAAATCTGGCGGTATGCCAGGTATTGAAGGAATTTTAAAACAGGTTTTGGGAGATGATTTACTAAAGATCGCACACGTTACTGTTTATTGGCCCGATGGGGCGCAACGCAGTAGTATTGAAGTTGGCTATCTTTTAGTAAACCAACAAAAGCTCGATGAGACAATTGGAACTTTAAAAACCGTTGCGGACGCTGCAGGAGTTGCGCCTGGAGCCAGCCCTATTCCTGGGGCAAATCCTATTCCAGGTGGAAATCCACCTGCTCCTGGACCTAATCCAATTCCTGGAGCCAACCCAGCACCTGGTGGAAACCCACCTGCTATTCCAGCACCGGTTCCAGGGCCGCAATGAAAAATTTTACCAAAAAAACTTCCACCCAAGGTTTTACACTCATAGAAATTCTTATCACTATGGGAATTTTACTTTCACTTACTATTGCATCAACAACAATGCTGCGCAGTGGAATTGATTTGCGTGAAGCTACGGCAGAAAGAGCTCGGGTCACGGCGCGGGTTTCGCGCGCCATGTTGCAAGTTGTTAGAGACCTTGAAAATGCTTATATTGTTCCGACTACAGATACCGATCGCGGAATTCAGGAGCGTAAACATTTAACTGTTTTCAAAATTGAACGATCTGGGGACCACGACAAGATTTCACTTACGACTTTTTCCAACGATCAAAAGCGCCCTGATATGGCTGAAAGCGATATCGCCTATGTGGTTTATGAGGCAAAGGATTCGGAAGTTTCGGGACGTAAAGATCTTTACCGGAGTAGTTTGCCATTTCTTTTAAAAGACTCAAAAGAGCGCCAAACTGAAGGTGATCTGCTCGCAAAAAATATTAAATCTTTTAAAGTTATTCCTTGGACCGGAGATAGTTGGTCGCAAGATCGCTGGGATAGTGGCCGTAGTGAAACGCGCAATAAGCTGCCGCATATGGCGCGGGTTGAAATCGAAACTTGGGCAGAAGATCCAAAAGAAGATGAAAGTGTTTTAAACAGTAATGAACGTCCTGCGGTCGCTTTGAAAACAATTGTGCGGTTACCGCTTGCAGCAAGTATTCCCGAAATGAAAACCCAGACGGGATCGATCAAATGGTACTAAAAAAAATATTTGAATTTCTCAATCAACCTTTTGGAAATCCTTGCGCGCAAAATTCCGCGGCGGGTTCCCCGAAATTATCTTCCCTGCGTAATCAATCCGGCGTTGCGTTAATTATCGCGGTTATGACAATCTCTATCATTATGATGTTTGCCGTGGATTTTATCGTAAGTTCAAACTTGGAATATAAACTTGCAGTCATTCAAAGAGAATCTATAAAGTCCGAATATTTAGCAAAATCGGGAGCCAATCTTGCGGTATTTTTGATTTCTGCAGATTACGGAGTTGATTTATTTATGGCGAGTCCGCAAAGCCCTGCAAAAACGCCTATGACAGATAATTTAGGAGACTTTTGGGGCATGATTAATGGCTTGCCGATTGGATCTCAAAGTGCCAAAAAAGTCGGCGAGATTTTTAAACTTGGCGCTGTTATGGACGAAGATGTTATCAAGCAAATGGTGCAATTAGAGGGCGAATTTGTTGTTGATGTCCAAGATGAGCAGTCGAAAATTAATGTGAATTTTTGTGTGCATGGCCGCGAGTGCCCTGAAGTGATGACGATGTTAGATAATTTAGTAAACTGTCCAGTAGAGAAAATATTTTTAGAAAAAAAAGAAGTTAAATGGCGAGAGTTGATTTACAAGATTAAAGATTTTGTTGATAAAAATTCTGTGGCAGAACCTTTTTCTGGAGTAAGTGACGAAGCCGATCCTTATCGCAAAAAAAAGATCCCGTATTTACCCAAGGATGCCCCCTTGGATTCTGTGGAAGAGCTTCGGCTTATTGATGGGTGGGATCACGACATTCACACTGTTTTTTCGCCTTATATAACGGTTTATCCATTTCAAGACGCAAACAAAGCCGGCGTTCCACCAAAAATAAATATTAATACGGCTTCTCGTGAACTTCTAGCATGCCTTTTTCCTGAGATGAAAGCTGACTGTCGCGATAAATCTACTTTAACTTTAAATGATCGAGATAATAAAAAAAGCAGCAGCGTGGCCGCAGACAAAGACATTGCCGATTTTGTCAAAAAGAGTTTTTGCTACACTCCGCCTTCGGGGACAGTGACACCTGGTACCGATAAAACAAAGTGGTTTGATATAAAAACCACAGTATTTAGGGTCAAAGTTCGGGGCCAGAGTGGAGACCAAGAAAAAAACTTGGAGTTTGTGGTGGAGAGACGAACACCCGACATCGCCAAAAATATCAAATCTTCGTTTCGCATTCTGTACTCTAGACTTTTGTAACTTCCGAGCTACAATTGTATTAAATGAATTTTAAAATGAACGTGAAAATTTGGAAATTTCTTTACTTGTTTGGTGTGGTTACGCTAGCGACGGTATTATTTTTTCAAAATAAAACAGAAAAATTTAAAATAGATTTTAAGCATTTTTTGCAAAAAGAAGATTTGGCAGTGCATCTAGTAGCACGCAAACTGCATCTTTTAGCCGAAGATCGGGCTTTTCAAGAAGGCTTAATGCAGAACCTTTCTTATGCTGTGACCCAATCCATGGAACGTTATATGGATTCCGAAGATTTTGTTGGCGTTCAACTTTTTGGTAAAAATGGTGAGACGTTATATAAATTAGGTAACTGGAAGAAAAACACTCCTGGAAAATCTTTCTTGGTGGCGATTAAATTAAACAATGGGTACGTCATACAAGGTCTAAGTCCCGAAGTGCACTTATCGGAGAAAATTAACCCGCCCGTTTTTTATGTTCGGCTGACTTTGCTGAGTATTTTAGCGCTCGTTTTTGGGGTTTTAAGCCTTGGTTTAATGGCGTTGGTTTATGCATTGCAAAAAGCTCGGGATGAATTGCGCCAAAAAGCAAACGGATTGAATGCTTTAAATTCAGATCTCGAAAAGTTTTATCTTCGCGAGCATAGGCTGCATCAGGATTTAAAAAGCCGTGACCAACAACTCTATCGAATCCGAGAAGAGCTTAGTGCGTTGAAAGGTCAGCAAGCTGAATTGCAGCTATTGCGAATATTTTCGGATCAACTGAGTCGAATTTTTGATGCATTACGCTCGGAGCAACATGCAAGCGATCAGCATATTGCCGAGGCTTTGCATTTTTTAAAAACCGATATGGCAAAAAACGCCATGGAACTTTTAAGGTTTTCGGAAAACTGGAATCTAGGTGTAAAAGCTGATGCTTCAAGCGAGCTTGGACCGCGAAAATTTTTCAAGCAGCTAGCCGAACAAAAAGATCTTTTAACCGGAAAAACTCAGCTTGAACTACAGCTCTCTGATTTGCAGGTTAAAACAGAAAGATTAAATGACGAGGTAGTGCAAAGTTGTCTTAATATTGCAGCGATCAAAAATCTCAAAACTTCGACGTTGCAGTTTTTTGATCATTGGAAGGCTCTTTTAAATCCTGCGGAAACCAAAAAGGACGCGGATGTCATTCTGTGCTTTAAAGAAGCAGAGAAAATGATTCGAAGTTGCGCGTTTTCTTTTGCGTGCGATTTTCATTCCATAATGGTCAGTGGTTTTTTGAATTTTAAGCCACCGCAAGCTTCGCGCCCGATTTTGACCTCGGTTTTTTTTCATAGTATGTTGGCGCTGCTTTATGAAAGCGAGGGTTCAATTGGAATTCGTACGATAAAGCCTGTTGTTCAGGTGAAGCAAACAGCTCAAAGGTTGATTTTAAGCTGTTTTTTTGAAGGTGGGCTGCGATTAAATCAAAGGCAGAAGATCGCGAAGGAACAGTGGGCCATTGTACAGCAATTGATAGTAGGTACCGATTTAACTTACGAAAGGCTTCCGCCTGCAACAAATATGCTGTCCCTGGTTATTCAATGGGATGCGCACGCTCCGAAATTAATAGTGCAAAACTTTTCGAAAAAACTTCCGCCAAATGTCCACATGGAACTAAATCACTAATTTTACTTAAGAATTAAGGTAGTTAAGTTGCTCCGTGCCGAAAACTCCACATGGAACTAAATCACTAATTTTACTTAAGAATTTAGGTAGTTAAGTTGCTCCGTGGTAACATCTCAATAACCTCCGGTTGACACTTGATTTTATTTTTGATGTAAGTCACAGTGATTGTTAATGCAATCACAGAAATTTCAAATTCCACAAATT
>JAYVPO010000151.1:0-4683 GCA_043757325.1 bacterium | reverse complement strand
AATGCGATACGCTCACACGGCAAAAAATGGAAATATGGGGGTGCCAATTCCTGGGAAAGCCGCTTAGTTCCTTAGCCTGTCGATTTCGACAGGCTAGGTCCATGCTACGCAGATTGGTTTATGGAAGAAACAGCCGCTGGATATATTGACAGAGGGTTTCAAAAGCGCCCGCTCCCAAAAGAAATCGGATAGCGATTTTAGCGAGCAAGAATTGTTTAGTCAAATTGGCCAGTTAAAAGTTGAGCTGGATTGGCTAAAAAAAAATCTAAGATTTTCAGTTGAATTCAGGCGTAAAATCATTGACCCGTCTAACTTTCAATTGTCTGTTGCAAAACAGTGCGAACTTTTGGGCCTCAGCAGATCCAGATTTTATTACGAGCCCGTGCAAACAAGCCGAGAAAATTTAACAATGATGCGGTTAATTGACGAGAAATACTTAAAATATCCATTTTATGGCAGCCGCCGGATAGCCGAAACTATAGGCCGTTATCTTAGGCAAGCGGAAAATCGGAAAATGATTCAAAGGCTAATGCGTGTGATGGGTATTGAGGCTGTTTATCCGAAACCAAATCTTTCGCGCAAAGATGAATCGCATAGAATTTTTCCGTATCTTCTGCGTAATTTGTCAATTGAACGACTATTAAATCGGTGCCACCCGCACTATTAAAATTTAGAAAGCTGTCTAAATTTTAATAGTGCGGGTGGCACCGATTTGGATAAGTCAATTTTACTTCTGCGAGTTTTCGCCAATATCAAGCATAACGAGATCAGTAGGCCATACATTTACAATGACATCTTTTTTTGCTGAATCTCCATACAATATAAGAACCGTTGAGAGTTTCCTTCCATCGACGACAGTTTCTTTCTTAAGAACTTTGGCGAATTGGGCGCTCCAGGTGTTTTGAACCGTAGACCACGTGCCTGCATGAAAAAACGTCGCCTCAGCGCGAACATAAGAGTCGGCCCTTAAAATAGGCTTTCGCTGCAGTTCTGCTACCTGAGCTTCAAGGGTGGCAATCTTTGCTCCCATAGTATGATCGGTACTAAATGCAACGCCGTTCAACGCAATTAAAACAATCGCAAACACAGTTTTCATCAAAATTCCTTACTTGCAAAATGATCGAGCAAAACGCCCACCGCGAGCGTTTCTCCTGTTCGGCAAACATATAAGGAATTGCAAAATATGGTCAAGCTCGAATTTTGAGCACACGATGAAAGAATAATATTTGGGTTTTGGGATGATGCAATTGAAGTTATAAATTATCCAATTGATGTAAGCATAAGGAATGGTGGCAGGCGGCAGCGCGAGCATTTCGTTTCGGCGTCATTGTTCTGCTTTTGGCGGCAGTTGGGTCCGCAAGCCGGGAACGGATCTCTCATCCTTTTGGCAGCACGGTCAGCGCGCCTTGCAATCATCTTTGTGCGTGCATGAGCGCAAAGCACCGGCCAATGTTAGCAAACGCATTGATGCCGTTCTCGTGGACAAGCGCGCGCGTTAAGACTGGCGATACTTTTGCCTCCAACCTTTTCATTAAAATTTGTGAGCCGGTGTTTGAGGCTTGAAGGAATTGCAACTACATGAAAAGAGTGATGTTTTGCTCCATCGCCGGTGAATATTGATTAAGGTTTCACGGCCATTACTGATGCAGTAGAAAAAATTCTTATGGCAATATTGTTGCCAGTTCTTTAAGGCCTGAACGGCCACAGCAAAAACTTTCATTCTTATTTAAACTAGCTCGAATGGCCAAGATTTCAATTAGCTTTTCGGAAATAAAATTGGGTTATTTAAAGTTGTCGCTGCATTTAAATTAATGCATGCGGGCTGGTATATAAAAGCAGAGCGGATCGTATTTTCTACTGTAGGTCGATCAGGGATGTAGACGATGTGCGGCCTTGCTGCGGCCACTGCATTGCGTTGTATAAAATCCCCTATGATTAGGCGAAGTAATTCAAACCTTTTGAAGCTGCCAGAAGACGAGCCTGGGTCATGTTTTCCTGCATGAAAATAAATTTTTGAAGGAATACCAGGGTGTCCCGCTAGAAAATCTAAAATTGGAGCCAGTCTTTCTAAGGGAAGTCCGAATTCGTCTACAGCCCCAATGGTGAAACCCAGCTCCATTCCTGCGACGATGTTGCCAGATTCTACATGTGCATTTTCTTCAATCTGCCAAGTCATACTTTGATAAATTTTTGGACCAGCTTCAACAACTGGCTTGTCTCCCAATTCGGGATGCTCATCGATGAAATATTTGCGTTCAGCTGCTGACCACGCAGAAATATCCTTTGGTTTCTGACCATCAACGCCTTTCAACAGCATGCTATTAACATATTTTAAAATGGCAAACCGAGGATCACCTTTTGCTGCCCTATGATAAGCCTCCATCGCGATTCCAGCGCCAAATGAGCGCACGTCAAAGTCGATAGGAATTAACGGGATGCCTGAGGCGTCTTTAGGAGCACGGTCATAAACGAAATGCAATATATTCAAAAACCATTCTAAATTGCCTTCGAGCGTTGAATACTTCGCAAGAAAAGGCGCGCGTTCGGAAGGCGAGTCATATTTGTAGTAAACAGGCGGCATAAAACCTATCGGTGCTGCACCTTCGTTTACTAATAAATTTGCCCAATGAGATTGGGAATTTAAAAAACCGTATTCGCTAGTTTGACTGCCGGAGGTACCTGGAATCAATATAACTATTCTTTTCGCGCCAGGAGGGACCAATCCGGCGGTTGAATAAATAACCCGCGTATTTAAATCTAGAGAATCTGCGTAAACTAGTTTTTTAAACGCTTGTTCCTTGCCTTGAAGACCGACAACAAGCTTAATTTCACCTGGAAGGTGCTGTTCGCCGGCAGCAAAAGCAATTCCTGCTCGTAGCAAATTTACCACTGCGATAATTAACATAGCCACTTCCAGCATTTTTTTTTGGCTGGCGCCTAGCTTAAATTTGTCAACCTTTTCCATGTCAGACCATATTAACCGATTTGTTAAAAGTCATGCAAGCTAACAAACTATTCAAGTTTTTCTAAAAACTGGCCGCGTTAGGGTTTTTCGTGGCGAAGAGACTTAGCGCTCTGCGTAGATTTAAAAAAAAGGATGCGTTGGCGAAAAAAATTATTATATAAACTTCGCAAACGAGGCATTTCTCCGCAGTTTTTGCAGCAGGAAATGAACAAAAAAAACCGCCGTTTCAAAATAAAATTAAGTACTCACTAATTAGGAAATACGATACGTCCGGTCTTTGCTTGGTAAGCTTGAGCTACTATCTCAGCTCTTTCTCTGGTATCGACAAGGTCATAAAGTTCTCTCACATCATCTTCACTGAGGTTTTTACCTCGCGCGTTAATGTAGGCTACACATTGATCGACAGTTTCGTCATATGTATTTAGATGCTCTACAACTTCTGCAAATTCTTGGACGCTTAAAAAATAGTTTCGAGTCTTTAAAAATAAAAGAATCGCATCATTTGTGCCTTCAACTTTAGAAATTTTCGCAAAAATTTCGGACGCGTCTTCAGAGGAAAGCGCAGCAGCCCTACCTTGCAAGAATTCGACCAAAATTTTATCAGATTTCTCATACGTTCGCGTCGCATCCGAAAGCTCAAGAATATCTTCAGCACTCAAGTTATTCAAACTTAACGTAACATACTGATCAATTGAATTATCGGCAGCATCTTGTGACAACTGAAGGCAGAATTCAACAACTTCCTCGACGCTCATGGATGATTTATGCTTGTCGAAAAAAAATTTCGCGAAGCGATCGGTTCCTTCATAACTTGTAATGCTGGACATAATGTCGATAGCGTCTTCAACACTCACATCATATTGTACAATAACACGTAATGCGGCAGCGGTTTGACCAGCCGAATCTTTACTTTCCATTCCTTCAATTAACTCTTCTACAGATCGGTAGCGATTTCGCGAACGGCGTTTTTCCTTTTTAAGATAATCAATAACTACGGAGCGACTTGTAGATTCAACAGTGTTGGATTTTAGAAGTTCAAGCCCAAAGGAAACGCGCTGTTTAGAAGAACGCAAAAGTTGTAAAAAAGCTATAGCACCATCACCAGAAACCGTTTCTCCCACAATTTTGGCTAACACCCCTTTGTAAGCATCAGGTTCTTCGGCAAGTCGAGCTTTTAGACCTACTTTCACATACGAAGCAAGGGTTGACGGTGAAGTTAAAAGAAGATCGTGGACTCGATCCGGGCTTAGTTTCATCTTGCGACTAAAAACCTCGATACCAATACTTGGTTCCAGAAGCGCAAATAAGGGTGCTATCTCACTCGTTTTATACATGGATGTTGTCGTAAAAACTCGATTTTTTATTAATTTCCAAACTCGAGGCTGATCGACCGATTTGAAAGCCCGCATGATCTTGTACGCCTCTTCATGTGTAATCAGTGGAAAAACTGATTTTTTAAAAGTATGACGAAAAATAGCGTACCTTCGATCTTGATTTCGCTTAAGCAGCTCGGTTGCGAACTGTTCAGCAAACTGAAAAGGTATAATCGTCAAGTCCGACCCAAAAAACCGGCCAACTAAGCCCGGCGGTGGTAGACGCACCTCAACTCCGTCGACAGATAAAGTATTGCCCTGACTTTTCCTAAATTTTTCTCACTACAAATGTAACTCGTTAAAATCATTTGACTTACCTTCAAAAAACCTTCATTGTAGTGAGAT